>JARLHB010000247.1 GCA_031292465.1 Ignavibacteriaceae bacterium | reverse complement strand
TAATGAGTGTTGCCTTCACCTCGTAGAGGTGAAATATTTGTAGAAAGAAACATTTCCACGAAAAAATATAAACCCCTTTAGGGGTGAAATATTGACGGGCTGTATTGGGGATGTTACCCAATACGACCCGTTATGTGCCACTTTTAAGACAACCTTATATCAACAATTCCAAGTGTTGCAAAATCAAAGGTAAACATTTATTCCGAATGAAACTGCGGAACTGCTTAAATTCCAACCTTTGGTTGTACTTGAATTATCTGAATGCTGAGAAATATAGCCAGGATAATCTGTGGAAGAATAATTTGTACTTGATGACGTTGAACGCCACTGATATTGAATTGAATAATTGTAATCTGCATGAATTGAAAGCCATTGGCTGGCAAACCATTCTACACCTGCAATACATGCGCCGCCAGCCGCCCATTGAATTGACTTTGAAAAGTTAAGATAATTTATCCAATATCCTCGTCCACCCGTTGTAGAAATATACGGGTTGTCTGTTGAATTATATCCGTACTGATATGAAACAGAAGGCCCGAATCCTATATAGAAATGAACTGGTTTATCAGGATTCAAATATCTTAAATATTGAACCACTATTGAAACAGAAGTGGATTTTGACGAACTGTTATTAGATTGTGCGCCGTAGTTAGAATCTGCAATTGAGCCGGAACTTGAGCCGTCGCCGCTGCTGGTACTTCCGCCGATTGTTATTCCGGCACGGATTGCGCTCATATCTGAGATCTGATATTTGGCTGCAATTGTAGCTCCCTGAAATGAAGTAAGTGTAAAGTTGCTTGAAATTCCAAATTGAAGAGCCCATGCACCTTCTTTAAGAGCAGTGGTATCTGCACTTTTGTTTTGAGCGTTAGCAGGAAAATAAACTATTGATGTAACTATTAAAAGTATTAATAAATTAATTCTGAATTTAGTCATTAGAACCTCCATATTGTGATTCCTAATTTTTCGGGAGAAAGCCCCTTGTAATATACCATAAATGTTTATGCACCTGAAATATAAGAATTTAACTTCACCCACTATTGAAGTTTAATAAATGTATTAATTAACATCAATGATTTGAATAGAAAATAAATACGGCATTAAAATTATTCACATAATGTAAATATTAAAAGAATATATTCTCAGACTCTGATATAACAGTTCCAAATAGAATATTGCTAATAGGTGAAGAGTTTAATATAAAAAATACACATGGTTTTAAAATAGGGCATAGCCAAAATTTCTTATGATATTATCTTTTTTTCTTGATACAAATACTTTTATTGGATATTTTAGCATTACTTAAAACCGGAGAGAGCGGTTGACGGACATATTAAAATATTTTTTCCCAAGGGTGTTTTACATTCTTTTTGCAGCATCCCTGGTATTTGCGTCAAGTTTCTATGAAGTGTCTTCAACTTGTCAGTCAAATCCTGTATGTTTTACTACAAAAAATATTAATTCCCGCACAATAAATATTAAAGTTAATTGCAATCTTCATAGTTGTCCTGAATGTTCAAACCCTATTCATCAAAGAATATCAATAATCAGGATAAGGCATAACCAGCAGTTTAAGATATTGAGTAAATATGAGCCGGAATATACAAGCTTGATTCCTTCAAATACTATCCGGCAAGAGTGTTGTAAACCAACAAACACTGAAAAGACCAATCAATTTTGTTTCCGTATTTGAGATAACACTTCTGTACAAGTTTGCTAATTTAAATTGATTTCAAAGTTTTTAGTAAAAAAATAATTTACGTTCCTATTCAATTAAACATAGAGGTAAAAAATGGAAAAGTTATACAGATTCCTTTTGATTGTTCTGTTCATTTCCGCTGGTTCGACAACAATAGCTCAGGATAATCTGCAAAAAACACTATCAGACCTGTCGAGTGATGCTGCCAAATCTTATGTTGCCCCTGTTGTATCCGGCTTTGGAGCAAATCTTAACTCAGGCTGGGTGCATAGAATAGTACCCGCAAATAAGCTCTCTCTGGATATTGAATTTACATTTGTGGGAATGGGAACATTCTTCAATGATAACAACAAATCATTTTCAAGTAATGGTTCCTTTAGGTTCAATACAGATCAGGCAATGTCTATGACAACTAATATTTCCAACCAGAATGCTAGAAATGATATTGTAAATCAAATTATAAATCAGGATTTTACTGTTGGCATTTCAGGCCCTACAATTGTCGGCAGTAAGGACCAGAATGTTCAGATTGCTTTCCCTGGTAAAACATTTACATATAATTCGCAATCATACACAGTCCCTGCTCAGAATGTTGAACTTACTGGCGTCAACGGCCTTTTAAAAAGTCTTTCTGTACTTCCGTTTGCTGCTGCACAATTTTCTGTTGGCACACTATATGGTACGGCTGCCGAGATTAGATTTTTACCAAGCATTCAACTGAACTCAGACCTGGGCAGTATCAGCTATTTTGGATTCGGCATTCAGCACAACCCGGCAGTCTGGTTAAATGAGCCGTTACCTGTCGATTTTTCAGTCGGAATTTACACATCAACAATGAAGGTAGGTAGCATTTTTAAAAGCACTGCCACTTCGTTTGGATTATTTGCAGGTAAAACATTTGGTACCAACCATTTGGGTGTAAGTCCGTTTGCCGGTGTAACATTTGAAACTTCAAATATTACTGTAAACTATACTCATACTGTTGATACCCAGGCCGGCCCTGAAGATGTAAATGTTTCCTTTGATATGAAAGGGGATAATAATATGAGGTTTACCTTAGGCGCATCTTTTATGCTCGCCATAGTTAATTTAAACATTGATTACAGTTTTGCCAAATATAATACCGCAAGCGCCGGTCTTGGATTTAGTTTCTGATAGAAATAATAAATAAAATCGAAATAATTTATAGGGTAACTTAAAAAGAGGCTGATGCATGTCAGCCTCTTTATTTATATCCGGCCAAAGTCATTTCCCGGCTGACGTATGGTAATAACCTACCCGTTAACTGTAAAAATCACTCCATTAGGGTAGTATCCATTATCTATTCTTTAATATAAATTTGCCGCAAATGTGTGCAATGTGCTAAATTACTGAAATAATAAGCCTTTAGGGATATTATGTGTGGGAATTATTATAACCCTGAAAAGGTGTTTTAAATTATAAACTATGATTACATATTATTAAGGATGTAAAATAATTGTCGGAGAAATAAAGTTTTAATGGTGAAAATATTTTTACTCTTTTTCTGTTTTGTATATACATTGGTGTGCCCGGCTCAAAATTTGAATATAACCAAGGTTGAACCTCCAAACTGGTGGGCCGGTATGAAGTTGAATAAAATTCAGCTTATGGTCTACGGAAAAGACCTTGATAACGCAAAAGCTTTTTTTAATGATAATCAGGTAAAGGTTCTTGCTGTCCACAATGCCGAAAGCCTTTCTTATTTATTTGTTGATATTGAAATCCCATCCGATATAAAACCCGGCAGTTATAAACTTACACTAAAGAAAAATGGGATTGAAAAAGTTGTTAATTTTCCTATACTCGCAAGACAAAATGATGCCGGAAAGTACCAGGGATTTAATAATGAGGATGTTTTATACCTGATTATGCCCGACCGTTTTGCCGACGGCGATGCATCTAATAATGTAGTAAAAGGCATGCCTGATGAGTGCGACGTGCAAAATCCTATTGCACGCCACGGAGGTGATATTCAGGGTATTATAGACCATCTGGATTACCTGAAAAATCTTAATATCTCTACATTATGGATTTGCCCCGTATTGGAGAATAATACCGATGTTCATTATTATGGGTATGCAGGTTATTCCGCAACGGATTTGTATAAAGTTGATGCACGCCTTGGAACGAATGAGCTATATAAAAAATTAGTCGATGACGTACATGCCAAAGGTATGAAGATTATTCTTGACCACGTAAGCAACCATATAAGTATAAGCCATCCATGGATGAATGATCTTCCTTTTGCTGATTGGATAAACGGCTCTGTTAAGCAGCATCTTGCTACAAGGCATGATAAGCTGGCTTTTGCTGATATCCACCGTGATTCTTCTACTATAATAAATACAACAAAGGGGTGGTTCACTAATTATCTGCCTGACCTGAACCAGGCTAATCCTTATGTAAGTAATTACCTTATTGAAAATACAATCTGGTGGATAGAATCAACCGGGCTGGACGGGATAAGGGAAGATACATATCCGTACAGCGATCAAATTTATCTTTCAAACTGGGCTAAAACAATTTTAGAAGAATATCCCAAATTAAATATTGTCGGCGAGGTATGGACCGGTGATGCTGTCTTCTTATCTAGTTTTCAGAAAGGGAATTATTACCCCAGACAGATTGATTCAAACCTGCCTGCTGTAACTGATTTTTCCACTTATGATACATATACTGCATTTTTAAGAGGCAAGGCAGGCCTGCAGAATATTTATGAAGATTACGCAAAAGATTTTATATACGGTAATCCGCAAAACCTTGTTACTTTTATGGATAACCATGATGTAGGGCGCGCTTTGATGCAGGCAGGCGGTGATGTTAAAAAGTTTGAGATGGTAGTTACAATGCTGCTTACTTCACGCGGCATACCGGAACTGTTCTACGGTACGGAGATTGGCATGATGGGCGGTAATGACGATGGAACGGTTCGCAGCGATTTTCCCGGCGGATTTGCCGGCGATAAACATAATGCTTTTACAAAAGAGGGCAGAACCAAATCCGAAGATATTATATATGACTATTTAAGCACACTGCTTAACCTTAGAAAAGAACATAAAGCCTTATCAGAAGGCAAACTTATTCAATATCCTCCGGTGGATAATGTTTTCGTGTACTTTAAAAATTATGACAACGACAGGGTAATGGTAATTATGAATAATAACTCTGATGAGAAAGAAATTGACTTAAGCAGGTTTTCTGATCAGTTAAAGGATGTAAAAAATATAAAGAATTTAACAACAGGGAAAACGTATAACTTTACAGATAACAGTATTAATGTTGAGAGTGAATCAGGGAACTTATTCTTATTGCTAAAATGAAATTTATAATTTGACTATTGTTCCATTGTTATAAACTGTATCAGGAATTTATCAAAATCATATTTCAAATTATTCATAGAGAAATAATATGCTTGAAATACAAAAGAAATTATCAAAATCGTTTTATGCACTTCTATCGCTTCCCGCAACGGCAATGGGATTTGCTTTATCAATTCAAATATCTGCCCTTAGCTGGATATTAAGCACAAAATATCATCTTCAGATTGATGAAATAGGCTTAGTTTGGGCGGCAGGGCCGATAGCAGGTATATTGGGGCAGGTTATCATAGGCATTATAAGCGACAAGGTCTGGCTTTGGAACGGCAGGAGAAGGCCGTTTATTTTCATCGGGGGACTGCTTGCTGCCTTAATGCTTCTTGCTTTGCCGAATATTGATGTTATTTCCAAATCTTTAGGCTTTAGCGGAATACTTGGCGTTGCAATTGCTGTTGCGCTTACGTTAGACCTTGCAATAAATGTAAGCTTTAACCCGACGAGATCTATTATTGCCGATGTAACTCCCGAAGGAGTGGAGCGCACCAAGGGTTATTCATGGATGCAGACAATTTCAGGCACATTCGGCGTGCTTGCCTATGTTATAGGCGCTGTATGGAATAATTATGTGCTTATTTATTTCGGAGTGTTTTTAGTTATTGCCCTTTCAATTATTCCTACTTTCTTCATCGAGGAGCCCAGGGAGCTTATAGACGATAATAGTGACGGAGAAAAGGGGCAGGATAAAACTTCATTCAGCGAAATTGTAAACAGCATACAGCCTCTCTGGGGATTTTTGCTCTATGCAGTTTATGCAATAATAATGCGCATACTCCACATAGAATTTAAAAATTACTATGTGGAAATAATCTGTTTTGCAATTTCCTTCTTCTTTATATTCAGAGTATTATTTAAAAGTACGGAAGGCAAATCCAAAAGCGCAGTCGGAAAAATCGGTTTTATGCGTATTCTTGCCGCTCATTCATTTACGTGGATAGGCATACAAACGATGTTCGTTTATATGTTTACCTATGTTCAGTATAAAGTTTATAATATTGTACCGGGCTCTGCCATACCCGATTCCACACAGGTAGAAATGGGGCGAATAGTTTCGATAAGCTTTTTAATACTTAATGCAGTAGGTGCAATACTGCCTGCTTTTGTATTAGAGCCAATCACCAGGAAAATAGGCCGGGTTAAAACGCACGCAATATGTATTGCCACAATGGCTATTGGTTACTTCGGAATGCTGTTTCTCGGCTTCCAGCCTATGGCTATATATTTAATAATGGCGTTTCTGGGGATAGGGTGGGCATCTACTATTAGCTTACCGTTTGCAATTATGAGTCAGAAGGTTGAGCAGTCAAAGATGGGGCTGTATATGGGATTGTTTAATCTTGCTGTTGTTCTGCCTCAGCTTGTTGCAAGCTTTGCAGTGGGGCAGGCAGTTGCAAAAGCACCTGATAAAAGTTTAATCTTCATCGTCAGCACAATAACGCTGGCAATATCGGCATTCCTTTGGTTTTTGGTTAAAGAGGATAAAGAGAACTTATAAAACCTCACCCGGCTAAAGCCACCCTCTCCTTATTAAGGAGAGGGGCAGGGGTGAGGTTAAAGATTAGTATGGTGCAATTTACAATTTGTAGCTCCAGACTGCCGGCATGACAATAAACTAACTTGAAAATATGATTAATTGCACGTATATTATCTGGCAAATATGTACGTATTAACTGAAATAAGTTAAATGAATACAAAACTAACATTAAGACTTGATAAAAAGACTATTGAAAGAGCAAAAAAGTATGCCCGGAAGAACAAGAAAAGCCTTTCTGTAATGGTTGAAAATTATTTTAACCTGATTTCGGAGCGGGATGTACCGTCTGAAGATAGTATATCTCCGAACGTACTTGAACTGTCAGGGATTATTTCATTACAGGAAGGTATAAATATAAAAGAAATATATGGCAAACACATTGAGGAGAAATATTCCAGGTGACAAATCTTTTTGTGGATTCGGATATTATTCTTGATCTGCTGGCGAAAAGGGAACCTCACTATATACATGCTGCAAATTTATTTACCTTAATTGACCAAAATGAAATAACTGCCTTTACTTCACCTATAGTATTTGCAAATCTTCACTATATCCTTCGTAAGCCTACCTCAAATACCACTGCTTTGAAAAGTTTAAGGAAATTAAAAACGTTGGTAAGCATATTACCGTTAGATGAAAGAGTAATTGAGCAGTCGCTAAATTCCGAGTTTACCGATTTCGAAGATGCAATACAGTATTTTACAGCGGTTAATAATAAAATTAACATTATTATAACAAGAAATAAAACAGATTATAAAAAAAGTAAAATAAGTGTATTAACGGCGGAAGAGTTTTTGAAAACCATTTGAAATATTTTCTTTTACTTTGTTGAGCCAATGATATTCTCAAATAGTTATCATATACAATAAATACTCTTATCACCCGCTTGTATTATGTAGAAAGAATAGCTAAGTTTTATACGGGAAAAAAGGAAGATAAATCTTCAAGCCGGAAGCTTACTAATCTTATACGACGTTAATGAAACAAAAAGGACACAGGGCAGAGAGACTTTTTGAAATACATAACATTAAATAGTAAAACACAAACCGGAAGCCTTCAAAAATTCAGCGCTGCACAAAATTATGTGGGAAGCTTTGCAAAATTTATTATACTAATAAAATAATTTATTCCTAATATTATGGGCCCTTTATGAAAGAAAAATTAAGTAATATCCTTTCAGTTGTATTAGGCGTTTTTTTCTTTTTACTGTTTTTGTTGTGGATTCTTAGTAATATTATGCAATTTAAATGGCAATGGGGCTTATCAGAATATTCTATTGTTATTATAATGTTACTAAGCACAGCACTATTCCTTAGATCTTCAATAAAAGGATTCAGCCTTCCTGGAGGGATCGCCTTTGAATTCCGTGATTTAACTGATAAGGTCAAAGAAATTCATGATGTCCAATTATTAGGTGAAGTTATTTTTAATATAGAACGACCTAACGAACTTTTTTGGATTGACAAAAATAAATCAAGACGCCGACTTCCGAATAAGGACGTAGCATTACTTTTTATGACACAAAAAGGAATAATTGGTGTTACAAAGAATATTTTAGACGGTTTTAATGAAGGTACGGAAATATCAGCAATAAAAGCTGAAAATTTTGTCCATAATGAAGGCCATTTATTTTTAATTTTAGATGGAATGCTATTTTATTTATCATCTTGGAGTCTTCCAATAAAATACGGTCAAACAAATATCGAACAAATGAATCAAATAACATTGGAAGATTTTAGGAATAACCAAATTATTAGATAAGATAAGTCATTTTGTATCGACTAACTTATACAAGATTGTTATTTAAATTACAATTTGTGCTTACAAATAAAGATAAGCAATAGTTGCCTAATCTTTGGCATTTATGGTTTTAATCGGCAGTCTTGTTATGAGCTGTTGGTTAATCAAAACACCATTATAAAATATATATGGAATTTTATAGAGTTGATAAAAAATTATTCAAAGTCAAGGAAATTATATTACCTGACGTTGAATATAAGACGAGCCTTAATGTAAAAGGGACACAACTTGAGGCACATCTAGAGAAGTATCGTTCCCCCGACAAAACCCAGAGAGATAAACATTTATTTGTATTTAGTGATTTAATTGATGCAAAAGATTTTTGTAGAAAAATGATTTATGGAAAAATTTATAAAGTATCAGTAAGAAAAAATGACATTTTACATAAAGGG
>JARLHB010000246.1 GCA_031292465.1 Ignavibacteriaceae bacterium | reverse complement strand
TGTTACATTAAAAGTTTATGATGTATTGGGAAGGGAAGTATCCACGCTGATAAATAATGAGCAGAATTCAGGCAGCCATGAAGTAATATTTGACGGTTCAAAGTTAAGCAGCGGAATTTACTTCTTCAGGCTTCAGACAGGCAATTATACCGCAACAAATAAAATGATTCTAATGAAATAAATAGGCATTAACTAATACAAATAGTAATGAAAAATATAATCTTCTTATCCCTGTTATTTTACGTTTCGGTTTACTCGCAGACGGCTGTCCGAATAGAGGGCAGCCCATATCCGGTTTCTACAAAACCGGATACTTTATATGTTGTAACTGATTCCCGGTATACTGAAAGTCAGATAGTAACAATTGAAACACTGCAGGGTGTGCTTGCACAGAAAAAACCGAGAATATACAGAAATCCCAGCTCGATATATTCGGTTTATTTGAATGACTTTAAAACAAATTACGGTGTAACGGAAATTGATACTCTCGACGGTAAGTTTGCAGACCTGATAGCGCATTTTAAGAATGAAATTAAAGGCTATGTAATCTGTAACTTAGAAGATACATCTGTTAATGCAGCCATATCATTGTGCGGTATAACCCAGTCAATTGCTATAACGCAGGATAATGAAAGTTTGATAAGCAGTCTTGGCATTCCAAAGACCGCCGATGTGCGGGGAAAAGGTAATGAATGGTTTTTTGATAATTACGGAAGCCAGGTAAATAAAAATGCTTACTGCTTTCAGCAGGAAGCAAAGGACCAGTGCCTTGCTGATTATTCCGTCTTTGGTAAAATGATAACGTTCTATCATTCTTCGTGGGATGCAGCTACAAACAAGATATTTGCTTCATTTAATCCTAATTCAGTTCTGCTTGGATGGGGTTTTGATGAATACCAGCTTGTTGCACAGGCATCAAGCTATAACAGCTTTGTGCATGCTGCTGATTTTTCGATTAACCTTTCTGTATTCTCCAATTTCAGCGCTGATACAAAACAGAAGAGCCCCTATGATACTGTAGTATCAAAAGAAAATACTCACACTGTATGTTTTTTAGTAACAGACGGTGATAATGTCACTCAGGATGTTGGCGGATTGTTAAACGGCCTTAACTGGTATTCAAACAAATACAGGGGTATGGTTAAACTTGGATGGACTATTTCTCCTTCTATGGTTGAGCTAGCTCCTACTGTCCTTAAACTTATATATAATGCCGAAGCTTCCAAAGTTACCGGCAGGGACTATTTTGTCGCAGGCCCTTCGGGGCTTGGATATATGTATCCTGAAAAGTTCCCACAGCTTCAGCAATACACAGACCTAACAAGCAAATATATGAAAAAGGCCGATCTGAGAATTGTAAACATTATCGGTAATAATGATCTTGATTCAACTATTGCCCCATTCTTTAAGGAAGACAATATAGATGCAGTGTTCTATTATTATTATTCGGATTACGCCGGCGGTAAAGGCAAGATGAAATGGGTTGCTAATAAACCTGTTATTTACGGAAGATATGATTTCCCCAGTTCGAGTGAAACTAATTCTTTAGCTGCAAAACTGAATGCTGCATCGACAAATATTTATACGTCTGATGCTTACAGTCTTATACCGGTAAGTTTTTGGTCGAACACTTTGGAAGATGTTTACAACTGTACTAAAATGTTAAATAGTAATGTAAGAGTAGTTACACCTGATGAGTTTGTAGCTTTGATAAATAAAAATATTGGCCCAAGAACAAACCTGTTTCAGTTTACTGCTAATAATAACGCCACAGAACAAAAATATTTAGTTCCGGGTGATACAGGCACAGCGCATAACACTACTAAAAGATGGGCGAATTATAATGACAGTATAATTTATAAATTTAATATTGATTCACTAATCTCAATGAGCAATGGCGTAAAGAATTTATTTGCCCAGTTTTATGTAGGCAATGAATATAAAATAAGCGTATCCAACGGGTTAGACAGCGCCTGGTCGGTAATCGGCCAGTGGAGTGCCGATACAACAGTGCATGTTCATAATTTAATAAATCTTACAACCGTAACAGCAAATCTGGGTAAATATTATGATATGGGCTGGCATACCATATATGTAAAGCTGGAAGACGGCATTAAGTCAGATGCATACGGCCCCTCGCTTTACACTGTAACAATAACACAGCCTGCAACTAATATTACCGCTGTAAAAGATAAGAATGAAAACATTCCTGCCGGGTTTAAACTTAGCCAGAATTATCCAAATCCATTTAACCCGTCAACAAGGATAAGCTATCAAATTCCAAATGCAGGCCATGTTACATTAAAAGTGTATGATGTATTGGGAAGGGAAGTATCCACGCTGATAAATAATGAGCAGAATTCAGGCAGCCATGAAGTAATATTTGACGGTTCAAAGTTAAGCAGCGGCATTTACTTCTTCAGGCTTCAGACAGGCAATTATACCGCAACAAATAAAATGGTTCTATTGAAATAAATGAATAAAAATTAATCCGGTAGAGTATAATGAAAAATATAATCTTCTTATTCCTGTTATTTTATGTCTCGGTTTATCCGCAAACAGCGGGCAGAGTAGAGGGCAGCCCTTATCCCGTATCCACCAAGCCGGACACTTTATATGTTGTAACGGATGCTAAATATAATGAGAGTCAGCTTCTTACAATTGAAACACTGCAGGGCGTACTTGCGCAAACAAAACCGAGGATATACAGAATTTCTTCTTCCGGCTATAATGTTTGGCTTGGCGACCTGAAGAATAATTACGGCGTAACTGTTATCAGCACTTATGACGGCAATTTTTCAGGCCTGATTGGCCTGTTTAAGAACGAGATTAAAAGTTATATAATATGCAACGTTCAGGATAATTCTGTAAATGCGGCAATATCTCTTTGCGGTATAACCGGTTCGGTTGCGGTAACTTCGGGCAATGCATATATATTAAGTAACCTTGGCATACCAATGCTTGCCGATGTCCGCGGCAAAGATGAAGCATGGTTTTTTAGCAACTACGGCAGCCAGGTAAATAAAAATATTTTCTGTTTCCAGAAAGAAAGTGTTGATACATTCTTAGCTGATTATTCAGTATTCGGGAAAATGATAACATTTTATAACTCGTCATTTGATTCCACTGCAAATAAAATATTTGCATCGTTTAATCCTAATTCGGTACTTCTTGGCTGGGGCTTTGATGAATACCAGCTTATAGCCCAGGCTTCAAGCTACAATGTACTTGTTCATGCGGCAGACTATGCAAGCAATATCTCAACACTTACCAACTTTGATGTTCAGACTCAGCAGAAGAAAGCATATGATACAGTCAGCGATGCGGAAAATGTCCATACGGTATGCTTCTTAATGAGCGATGGTGATAATTTACAATGGACATTGGGCGGGTTTGTTAACGATACAAAATTTTACGGCAGCAGCGATAGGGGAAAATTAAAAATGGGCTGGACGGCTTCACCGGCTATGTCCGAAATTTCTCCCACAGTATTAAAGTATTTTTATGATAACGAAACTTCCGGGCCCAACGGCAGGGATTATTTTGTTGCCGGTGTTTCCGGGCTTGGATACATATATCCTGACAAATATAAAGATATGCCGGGCTATTCTAAGCTTACAAATGCTTTCTTGAAAAAAGCTGATATGAGAATTGTAAATATTCTGGGCAGTAATGATTCTACGAAATACCTTGAACCGCTGCTTCAGCAGGATAATATAGATGCACTGTTCTATTATTTCTACAGCGATTATTCAGGCGGTAAAGGCAAAATAACATGGATTGATAACAAGCCCGTTATATACGGAAGATATAATTTATGGGATGGTTTTGAGACCTCAACTTCTCTTGCACAGAAATTAAATGTAGCATCTAAAAATATTTATTCATCAGACGGCTACAGTTTAATTCCGGTTCATGCATGGTCACGCACTGTAAGCGATGTATTAAGCTGTGTAAATCAGCTTGGCAGCGGCGTACGTGTTGTTACCCCTGATGAGTTTGTTACACTGATTACTAAGAATCTTGGCCCCAGAACCAATTTGGTGGAATTTGCTCCTACTAATAATAGCACCGAACTAAACTACTTAGTGCCGGGTGATACGGGTACAGCTCACAATACTTCCAAAAGATGGGCAAACTTTAACGATAAGATTATTTACAAATTTAATCTGGATACTTTGTTTACAATGAGCAAAGGGACAAAAGATTTGTTTATAAACTTTTTACTTGGTAATGAATATGTAATAAGCGCTTCCAACGGCATCGACAGCACGTGGAACCAAATTTCTACGTGGAGTGCAGACACAACAGTTCATATACATAACCTGTCTAATTATGGAACTGTGACTGAAAATCTTAGGAAATATTATGATAAAGGCTGGCATGTAGTTTATATAAAATTTGAAGACGGCATTAAATCAGATGCCTACGGCCCGGCACTTTATAAAGTAACTATAACAGAACCCCAGATTGTTACAGGTATAAAACAAGAAAACCAGACTGCACCAGCCGGGTTTAAATTGAATCAGAATTATCCAAACCCGTTTAATCCATCAACAAGAATAGGCTATCAGGTGCCGAATGCAAGCCGTGTCAATATAAAAGTGTATGATATGCTTGGCAGGGAAGTATCGACATTAATAAATAACGAACAGGGCGCCGGCTACCATGAAGTTTTGTTTGACGGCTCAAAGTTATGCAGCGGTATTTATTTTTTCAGGATGCAGGCTGGTAATTATACATCGACTAAAAAGATGGTATTGATGAAATAAGAATGCAGCTATCAACAAGAAATATTGTCTTATTAAACGTAATATTTTGTCTTACAGCTTATGCTCAAAAAGCTGACAGAATATCAGGCAGCCCTTATCCAGTATCCGTTAAGCCGGATACATTATATGTTGTAACTGATACTAATTACACTGAAAGCCAGTTGCTGACTATTCAAACGTTGCAGGG
>JARLHB010000245.1 GCA_031292465.1 Ignavibacteriaceae bacterium | reverse complement strand
TTATCCGTACTTATTTCAAAAATAGTTTCATCTTTCTTTACAGCTTCCCCTACCTTTTTATGCCACTTTATTATCGTACCTTCCATAACTGATTCACCCATCTTGGGCATAATAATTTCTATCAGCTCACCGGTTCCGTTATTTTTTTCATCCTGAACCTGAATTTCTTTTTGAATTTTCACCTCAACTTCTTCAGTAACCTTTGGTGCTACGGATTCCTGTTCAGGAATCTTTACAGCAGGTGAAGGCGCATTTTCCTCAATACTTTGTTTGCTGCTGTCTTTAGGATCTTCCGCTGAATCTATAACTGCAACAACAGTACCTACTTCAACCGTATCGCCTTCATTAAAACGGATTTCAGAAAGCACGCCTTCTGCAGGTGATGGAATTTCTGAATCAACTTTATCCGTGCTGATCTCAAATATTATTTCATCGCGCTTAACAGCATCGCCTTTTTTCTTATGCCACTTTATTATAGTTCCTTCGTTTATACTCTCGCCCATCTTCGGCATAATTATATCCATTTTAAACGCTCCCTATATTCTTTCTTCAAAATTCAATTAATTCTTTAATACCTTTATAAATAACATCCCTGTTGGGAAGGATTGCATTTTCCAGAACCGGTGCATAAGGTATATGCGCATCCTGCGAAGCAATTCTTTTCACAGGTGCATCTAAAAACTGAAAACAGTTATCACCTATTCTTGCAGCAATCTCTGAACCGAATCCGGCAGTGAACGTATCTTCGTAAATAACAACTACCTTATTTGTCTTTTTAACGGAATTAAAAATTGTTTCTTCGTCTAAAGGAATAATTGTTCTGATATCTACTATTTCAACCGAGTAACCTTCCTCCTCAAGCTTCTTTGAGGCAAGGACTGTATCCCACAGAGAATGCCCGTAAGAAACCACAGTAACATCAGTTCCTTCCCGTATAATTTTTGCTTTACCAAAAGGCACTAAATATTCTTCATCAGGCGAAGGGGACATAGCAAAACTCTGCCTGTACAAGCCCTTATGTTCGCAGAACAATACGGGGTCATTTATCCGGCAGGCTGTTTTTAATAAGCCTTTAGCGTCCGCAGCATTTGAAGGATATGCTATGTAAATTCCAGGCACATGGGCAAAAATAGATTCAATATTCTGGCTGTGGTAAAGCCCGCCGTGAATATATCCGCCTACCGCCACACGCGTAACTACCGGCGCAAACCATTTGTTATTAGAGCGGTATCTGACTGAAGCTATTTCAGATTTGTACTGCATAAATGCCGGCCATATATAATCGCCGAACTGAATCTCAATAACTGGTTTTAACCCGGTCAGAGCCATACCTGTTGCAACACCAACTATACTCGCTTCCGCCAGCGGCGAATTAAACACCCTGTCAAAGCCGTATTTTATTGATAAGCCCTTGGTAGCTGTAAATACTCCTCCCTTGGCATCTGCAACATCCTCGCCGAATATATACATCTTATCATTTACAGCCATCTCTTCCTGCAAAGCATGATTTATTGCATCTACCATTACAATCGGGCTGCCTGAAGGCCTGTTTTTTTCATACTCTAAACTTTCTTTAAGCCCGCTTTCATCATAAACAAACCTGGCAGCACTTTCCGCAACAGGGTCCTTTGCTTTGAAAGCTTCATCAGCCGCATTATTAATTTCTGAAGCAATTTCTTCCTTCAGATTTTCATATTCATCTTTTGAAATAGTTCCTTCCGATAATAATCTCTTAGAAAGTTGTTCAATAGGACAGCGTTTCAGATCATCTTCCAATTCATCTTTATCGCGGTATTTTTTCTGGTCGTCTGAGGAAGAATGAGATTGCAGCCTTACAACATCTGCTTCTATCAACGCAGGACCTTTGCCTTCTTTTATATATTTCAAAGCTTCCTGAACAGAAGAGTACGATTCATAAAAATCAGTGCCGTCTATCCTGGCAGTATATAAATTTTCAAAACCGCCCATCATGCAAGCAACCGAATTATCTTTACCGCCGCTTTGATGCTGAACCGGAACAGAAATGGCATACTTATTATTCTCAATCAGAAACAGTACCGGCAGCTTTTCACGGCTTGCCCAGTTAACCGCCTCGTGAAATTCGCCCTGGCTTGTAGTACCTTCCCCGCTGCTTACTATAGTTACATAATTTTGTTTCTTTTTTACTCCTGCCAAAGCGACGCCTACAGCATTTAAAAACTGGGTTCCCGTAGGGCTGGATTGAGTCGGAATATTCATTTCAGTAGAGCTCCAATGGCTTGAAATCTGCCTTCCGCCCGAAGCTGGGTCTTCTGCTTTTGCAAAACATTGCAGAAAAAAATCATAAGGAGTTAATCCACCGATTGACAATACAAGTGCTATATCCCTATAATAAGGGAAAAGCCAATCCTTTCCGGGCTCAAGTGATAACCCGACGGCAGTCTGAATAGCTTCATGGCCGGAACCGGCTATATGAAAAAATGTTCTGCCCTGCCTTAATAAGTTCATTGTCTTATTGTCCAAAGTACGTGCTGTAAGCATATTTCTTAGAGCTTTTAACAAAAATTCTTTCCCGAGCTTTTCAGCACCGCTGTTGCCGGAATGATTAAATGCTGATTTTACACTGTTCTCTTCCCCTAAAACAATATTACTTTTGTCTTCTTTTTCCGTTTTACGCATAGTTTCATTTTTAGAGGAACCGACTCTTGTCATCTTAATCCTTTCGGGTTAGCTGTTCGATAAATTAAGGGCTATTAATTCTTCCTTCTGGTATGCTGCCGCAGCATTATAATTAAAAACTTCTTTAAAGTTTTTAACCAAAAGCGATTTTACTTCCTGCATGTCTATTTCCCGGCCCGTTTCTTTCTGTAAAGACGTTACTTCTTTATCGGAAATTCCGCATGGAATAATTCCGGAAAAAAGCGAGAGGTCTGTATTTACATTAAAAGCAAAACCGTGCATTGTAATCCATCTGCTTACTTTAATTCCTATAGCGGCAATTTTACGGTCTTCTATCCACACACCTGTATATTTAGGTTCTCTTGTTCCTTTTACTCCATAGTAAGCGCAGGTTCTTATTATTACTTCTTCAAGCGCTCTCAGATATTTATGCGTATCACTTTCCCATTCAGTAAGATCAATAATCGGGTAGCCGACAATCTGTCCCGGGCCGTGATATGTAATGTCTCCGCCTCTGTCTATGTCATAAACAGAAATTTTATTTTTCGTTAAATAATCTTCGGAACCAATAAGATTTTTTTTATCGGCTACTTTTCCTAATGTATAAGTATGCGGATGCTCTAACAAAAATATAATATCCGGTAATTTTTTATTGTGTCTCAATTCAAGCGTGGATTTTTGTAAATCCCATGCATCTTTATAATCAATAAGTCCGAGATCGCAATAAAACAATTCGCGCGTATCTGTTTCCAACTGCTTTTCCTTTTGATTTGAATTTCCCGGATCCGTTCTGGGAGAAAAATATTATATACAATAATCTGTTGAGTAAATTTTATTTGATTTATATAAATATATTTTTCCCTTCGACCTCCCCTTGCCAAAGGCATCCCTTTGGGATAATCCCCTCCTTAGTAAG
>JARLHB010000028.1 GCA_031292465.1 Ignavibacteriaceae bacterium | reverse complement strand
TAAAGAATTATTAGAAATCTTCTCTGAAGATAATGTTGAAATAGGCGAACAAATTTTCTTATTACTCAGGGTATTAAAAGGAAATCCTGAATTTATAGATGAAATAAGAAAATTGTTAAAGAAATTTATGGTAGAGAAAACTGTAAATGATTTTCTTGATGAAGATGATAAAGTGATTAAGAAAAAGAATAAAAAATAGAAATTAATGTTCTTAAAAGGTGTTACATTTTAAAAATGATATTTATTTTATAAAGATTTATAACTATATATATTATAATGGATTATAAAGGTGTTACAATCAAATTCCGTTGTAACACCTTTTGTAACAGCTTATGTAACACCTTCAATTGTTATTTAATCGCCTTATGAATTGTTTTTGAATAAACAGGCTTTGAAGATTCCCAAACTAAATGGAAAAAGTTGGAAGAAATGAGGAAAAAGTGGAAACAATTCCCAAACTGATTTTTGCTTTTTCTATGCCTTTAACTTGTTTGTTTTATTATTGTTATAAGCATTTACCAAGTTAACAGCTATTCCCAAACTTCCTATAAATCTATACCTATACAGTATTATTAAAATACTTGGTAAATTTGTCATAACTTAAACAACAAATAAAATATTTTGCCCTAACCGCAGTGCGGTTAAATATCAGTAACAAATTAAAATCCAAAAAAAGGTTTAAGCGGAGCGGTATAGAATATAATATTTTTTATAAATAAAAATAATAAAGGGTAATCAATTATGGCTAAAACCTATACCCAGCTATATGCGCAAATCATTTTTTCTCCTGAAGGAAGGCAAAACCTGATTACGGAACGTATTAAGAATGATGTTTACAGATACATTGGCGGAATAATAAATAATAAAAGCCAGAAATCAATGATTATTAATGGCATGCCTGATCATTTGCACATTCTATTGGGCTTTTCGCCTGATATTGCATTATCCGATTTAGTAAGAGAAGTAAAAGTAAATTCAACAAATTTTATAAATGAGAAGCAGTTAATTGCTCATGGCAAAAAGGGTTTGGCGCCTTTACATATAGTAAATCTCAAATACCCAAAGTAGCGGACTATATACAACTGCAGGAAGAACATCATAAGAGGAAATCATTCAGAGAGGAATATTTGGAATTACTTAAGAAATTTGAGATTGAATATAATGAGAAATATTTGTTTGAATGATTGGAATAATTGCTTTAGAAAAGATAATGGTATTTCTATGTCGCTGCGCTGCAGCTTGATAATTGGTGATGTAGTTTATTTACTACTGATATTTCGCTGCGCTGCAGCTTGAATAAATACTGCGGAGGATATTTATTTGTTTCTGCATTAAGGTGTAAAACCGATTGACGGGCAGCATTATTAATATAATCAGTTTCGCCGCAGTTCGTAAGCAATATTTAAATATCTAAATTGTTCCGTATTCAGCCTCAAAACAGTGGTACATTGGTAGCACTGTAGAATACAAAATAAATTCAAGAGATACATCGGAGCAAAACATTGGGAGCCTAAACTGGCAATAACGTAGTTCAAATAAATCCATATAAATTACAACCTATTGTTTAATAAAAAATTATATATTAAGTTTTCTACATCATTTCCTGCAATTTCTAAACATTTTAGAGAACATTGAGGGAAATAAAGGCGGTTAACCATTATCACCAATTATTTATAAATGCTCGCATATTAAATAAAGATTGTTTAATTTTACTTAATTAAATTGTTTAATTAACTATATAAGAAAGTAGTGAGCAGTAATTTAACCTGCCTTAGTTTTTCACCTAAAAAATTCCATTATAAGTATTTCAATTTCGAAAAGGTACAAATTTGCTTATTGTAAACGCAAATGTAGAAGAGATAATAGAACTTGATAATCAGATATATTTGTTAAAGATATTCAGTCCTGAAATAGCCGGTTCGATTAAACCGGGGCAGTTCGTTAATTTAAGAGTTTCTGAGTCAACCTATCCCTTATTAAGGCGCCCGTTCAGTGTTTGCGATGTGGAAGGCGATTTCTTTTATATAATGTTCAACGTACTAGGAGAGGGGACAAAAACACTTGCACACAAGCATCACGGCGAAGCGCTTGATATACTTGGTCCGCTGGGTAACGGCTTTAATTTAGAAGGTGATTTTGAAACAGCGGTACTGGTTGCCGGGGGTTTGGGCTCGGCCCCTTTCCCGTATTTTATAAGAAAAATAAACGGCAGCAAGAAAATACTCTCTTTTGTCGGCGGCAGGACTTTTAGGGAAGTTATTACCTATGGCATGAATAATATTTTAACAGCTACTGATGACGGTTCACTCGGCTTTAAGGGTAATGTAGTAGAATTACTAAATGAAAATATAGAAATATTAAAATCAAATAAAATAAAAATTTTCGGCTGCGGGCCGACTCCAATGTTAAGAGCATTAAGCGAGTTCAGTATAAAGAATAATTTCGAGTGTGATATATCAACCGAAAGCGCAATGGCCTGCGGATTCGGCATCTGCCAAGGCTGCCCGGTCGAATCGGCAAAAGATAAAGACAAATTCCTTCTTGTTTGCAAGGACGGGCCTGTATTCAATGTAAAGGATATAGTATTATGAGCAACGTTGATTTATCCGTACAGGTTGGGCCGTTAAAATTAAGAAACCCTATTATGCTTGCTTCAGGTACGGTAGGGTACGGCAATGAAATGGCTGAATTTATTGACCTTAATAAAATTGGCGGAATTGTTACAAAATCATTAAGTTTAAAACCAAGGAAAGGAAATCCTCCGCAGAGGATAGTAGAAACACCCTCCGGTATGCTTAACGCAATTGGCCTGGCAAACGTTGGGGTTGAAGTTTTCCTAAAAGAGAAAATCCCTTTCCTAAAAAAATATGATGTTCCGATTATATGCAATATTGCTGCAAGCAGCATAGAAGAGTATGTTGAATGCACAAAAATTCTTACTGAAGAAGAAGCAATAAAAGCATTTGAAATAAACGTATCCTGTCCTAATGTAAAAGAGGGCGGTTTACAATTTGGCAATGATGTTTCGGCAGTCGGGAAAATTACACATAAAATAAAAGCCGTTACAAATAAACCCGTTATAATAAAGCTTTCGCCGAATGTATCCTATATCTCAGAGTTTGCAAAAGCAGTAAAAACTGAGGGAGGGGATGCTGTTTCTGCAATTAACACCCTGGTTGGCACTGCATTCGACATAAAGACAAGACGGCCTAAGATTAAAAATATAACCGGGGGACTTTCAGGGCCGGCTATTAAACCTATAGCGGTGGCTAAGGTTTTGGAAATTAAAAGAAATGTTGATATACCTATTATAGGTATTGGCGGAATAATGAATTGGAAAGATGTTGTTGAATTTATGATTGCCGGCGCTTCGGCTGTAGAGCTTGGTACGCTGAACTTCATAGATCCCGCAGCAGCAATTAAAATAATAGAATCTTTGGAACAGTATTGTATCGATCAGGGGATAGAAAAAATTTCCGACGTGACCGGTTCCTTTAAAATTTAATATTTATGGATATTGAATCAGCTTTAGAAAAACTATTTTCCCTTCATACTTTTGGTATAAAGTTAGGGCTGGATAATATTTCCGGCTTCCTGGAGTATTTGGGAAATCCGCAGAAAAAACTTAAAACCTTTCATATTGCAGGTTCTAACGGGAAAGGCAGCACTGCTTCATTTATCGCAAGCATCCTAATGGAATTTGGCTACAAAGTGGGTTTATATACCTCTCCTCATTTTGTCAGGTTCAATGAGAGGATACAGATAAATAAAGTTTTCATACCGGATGATTATCTGGCTAAATTTGTTACGGATTATAACGATTATATAGATGAGCATAAACTTACTTTTTTTGAAGTGACCACTGCGATTGCTTTTAAGTACTTTTATGAACAGAAGATAGATTACGCTGTTATAGAGACCGGGCTTGGCGGCAGGCTCGACGCTACAAATGTTTTAAATCCCCTTGCAGTTTTAATTACTTCTATCAGCCTGGAGCATACTGCAATTCTCGGCAGTACATTAAATGATATAGCCGGTGAAAAAGCAGGTATTATTAAAAATAATTCGCAGGTATTTACAGGCAGGCTGCCGGACGAAGCCGAAAAAGTTATTGATGAAAAATGCAAAGAAACAAACAGCAAGTGGTTTAAGATAGAAGATTATGTGAATATAAAGGGACAGGGCCTGGAGCTTTATACTGAAGAGCTTGAGCTTGATGACTGGACTATGCCGTTAAAAGGGCAGTACCAGAAGTTTAATGCTGCACTTGCAGGGCTGGCTGTTTCCAAGGTATTGTTAAAGGACGACCTGAAAACAATATCAAAAGGTATTAAAAATGTAATCAAGAACACAGGTTTACAGGGACGTTTT
>JARLHB010000004.1 GCA_031292465.1 Ignavibacteriaceae bacterium | reverse complement strand
CCTGCCCGGAGTGTATAGGAAATATTTTATCGAAAAGAATTGCGGGAATGTAGTTGAAAAAGAAATTTCAAAAGATGAACTATTGAATGCAGATGAAATCTTGCTGACCAACTCATTAAGGGGCGAAATAAAAGTTGAAAAATTATTCTTCGGTAAAGAAGAAATAAAACACTTTTAATTAGAATAACACTTTAGATGTATTTAATTAGATAATTCTTTATAAGGTATATCTGTTACATCAAATTTTAGTACTGCTCCGTTAATTATGTCACTATGGTGAAATAAAGGCTTGTCTAATTTCTTTCCGTTAATTGAAAATGATTTTACATAAATATTTTTCCCGGAGGCATCGGGAGTATTAATTATAATGTTTTTCCCTTTCGGACATTGTACTGTTATCTTTTTACAAAACGGTGCATTAATATAATATACGTCCTGCCCGGCATTGGGGAAAAATCCAAGAGCTGAAAATATATACCATGAAGACATAGCGCCGCTGTCATCATTACCCGGAACGCCTTTTTCATCATAAAGATTATTCATTATATAACTAACCCAGTAACAGTTCAGATCAAGCCTGCCTGCCACATCAAACGTACGTACAGCTAAAAACGAAGGCTCATTTGCCAGTTCAATAAGGTTATTTCTGAACGCGAAGTCCAGTTTTTGTGCATATTTTTCATTTCCGCCGTTCAGTTCTATCAATTTGTCTATTTGATGCGGCACAAAAAACGAATAAGTCCATGAGTTTGCTTCGTAAAAATATTCTTTCCATGAACCCCAATTATAGGCTGCATCTATAGTAATCCGGTTACCGTTTTTACCCAATGGACAAATAAATCCTTTAAAGCCCTTACTTTCAAGATCCGGATTCCATAATTTAGCCCATAATTCTGACCTGTTCAGGTATTTTTTATAATCATCATGCAAACCAAGTTTTTGGGCAACCTGCGCAGCACAAAAATCATTGTAAGCATATTCAAGCGTCATTGAACAAGACATAATTGACGCAGGTATCCAGCCGGTTTTTTTATAAGTTCCGCTGATGCTGTCATAAGGGGAGTTGCTTAAAAATCCCTGATACCCGTTTCGTTCAAAATCTGCATTATATTTTAATACTTTATATGCTTCCTTATAGTCAATTCCGGGCAAATTTTTAATAACTGCATCTGCAATTACGTTGTCAACATTGTTGCCGCCCTGTTCGGCAAACATATCATTGCCTGCAATAAAAGCGTCTTTAACTTTTTTATAGTGATTAAACCTGTTAATAAAAGAATTGACATTTCCTTTTACCATATCCGGATTTATTAACTCCATTAGAGGGAACAAAGTGCGCCATGTATCCCACACAGCATACTGGTCGTCCCATAAGGCTTCATTATTTTCCCAGCCGTTAAAGTCGCCTGTTCTATCCCTCGGCATTAACATGCTATGGTACAGTGCTGTATAAAATATTTTATTTTGCTTATAAGTAGCGCCGTCAAGCAAAATGCTGCTTAGAGTAGTATCCCAAACATTAGCACAGTATTTTTTAGCGGCATCAAAATTCCATAACGGTAATTCATAATTCAAATAATTTTCAGCTTTATCAATACTCTTAAAAGATATGCCTATTTTCATTAATACTATACAGCCTTTTTTGCTATTGAATCTTAGGAATGCGCCTATTTTATCTTCTTTATTAGTTAATTCTTCTGAAGCTGAGTTAAAATTTAATTTCTCGTTTTTCCAGGTGCCAACAGAAAGGGCTTTCTGTGAAAAGGTTGCGCAGAAAAATAATTGATACGCACCGCTGCCGAAACCGCCTTCGTACTTAATCATGCCGCAGACTTTATCTTTGGAAACAGTATCAATTTTTACAGAATTTGAGTAAACTTTACCGCCAATAAATGAAGCTATGTCTCTAGTAAGACTATGTGTTACATCAACTAAGACATAGGCGCTATCGGTTTTGGGAAAAGTGAACCTGTAGATTGCAGCATGCCTGGCGGGAGTAATTTCTGCTGTTATTCCATACCGGTCTAAATGAGCTTTATAGTAATATGCTTTTGCTTCTTCGCTGGAGATTGGGGAATCATGGTCTTTTTCTCCGGTCTGTAACCCAACCTGCGGGCTGACGAGGAAATGTCCGTATTTTCCCCATCCCGTACCGCTAACATGTAGCTGGCCAAATCCACGAACGGGCTTGCCTGGTGTATAACCGTCATTTTCGCCATCAGGAGTTTCGGGAGACGGGTTAATGGAGCCAAATGGAACCTGAGGGCCAATTACACAATTACTTGCCCTGTCGTCAATAACCCCAATTCTGGTGTCGACATATTGAGCAAGGTGCCGGATTATTTTTTCCTTATTTTGTGCATTACAGACGCGGTATGATGACAAAGTACAGATTAGAAATAAAAAAAATATTTTTTTCATTTGATGTGTATTTATATGTCTGAAAGTTTGTTTTAATTCAGAGCAATAGTTCTTCTAAAATCTTAATTATTCATAATAAATTTACTAAAAGAATCACTTGATAAAAACGGTAATTCCTCCAAAACAGGCAGATGCTTTGGGTTTTAAGATGCTGAACATATTGATCTTTATCTTGTTAAATATAGGCAGGCTCTAATTTAGAGTAATGGATTATTAGTAATAGTAAAAAATATTCCGGTAATCAAAATGATATAGAATAGAGAATTTTGTCACAAATTTTAATATCTTTAAACGTTTTTAATTTTTATAATACTTTTATTTGTATGCCTGAAAATTCAAGTTCAATTTCCAAGCGGAAAAAGGAGCATTTAGACCTATGCCTTTCCGACAAAGTATCATTCAGAGATAAGAGGAATGGATTTGATAATTATGAATTCAAGCATTATGCCATAACTGAAGTTGATATATCTAAAATTGATTTTAAGACTGAATTTTTCGGAAAAAAAATTAATTACCCGTTTCTTATATCATGTATGACGGGCGGGACGGGTGAGGCAGAGGATATAAATGCACAATTAGCAATAGCTGCAAAGCAGTTAAATATTCCGGTAGGCGTTGGAAGCCAGCGGCAAGCACTTGAAAATAAACAATTTCATCAGTCATATAAAATTATAAGGAAAAATGCACCCGGAATACCAGTTATCGGCAATATAGGTGGTTCGCAGTTAGTTAAGCATAAATCACTGGATAAAATAAAATATATCGCAGGGCTTATTGAAGCAGATGCAATGGCTGTTCATTTAAATCCATTGCAGGAACTTATGCAGGAACATGGTGAGCCTGTCTTTAAGGGGTTTCTAAAGGGAATTGAAAAACTTATAAAATACTTAGATATACCGGTAATAGTAAAAGAAGTAGGCGCCGGTATTTCTAAGTCAGCAGCATACAAACTGCTTAATGCGGGCGTACAGGGAATTGATGTTGCCGGCGCAGGCGGTACAAGCTGGGCAGGTGTTGAAATACTTAGAAATAATGATGATAAGAATGATAAATTTTGGGATTGGGGATTACCCACATCCTATTGTATCAGGACGGTTTCTAAATTAAAAGATAAATATGATTTTACTTTAATTGGTTCCGGCGGAATTTATGACGGCTTTGATATTGCCAAATCCCTTGCTTTGGGAGCAGATATTACGGCTTCTGCAAGAATCATATTACAGGAACTAAATAAATCAGGAATTGAAGGAGTAGTTAAGTTGATAGAAAATTGGTTTGAGACCGTTAAAAAAATTATGTTTTTAACCGGCTCCGGATCTGTTTCTGAATTAAATACTAACAAAATTATCAGGAAGGAAAAATATTATTGATGGGGAGTTATGAAACTAAATTCAAAAAATTTCTTAATGAAGAAAGAAAAATTGTAGAAAAGAAATTATCTGAAGCACTGAAAAACAGGAAGCCTGATTCATTATATAAACCCGGGTATTATATTATTGAAGGCGGGGGTAAAAGGCTCCGTCCTCTGCTGGTACTTATGGCGGCTAAGGCTGTTGGCGGTAAACTTAAAAAAGCATACAATGCAGCCGCAGCGGTTGAACTGCTTCATAATTTTACGTTGGTTCATGATGATATAATGGATAACGCCGATAAACGGCGCAATATTTTAACTGTTCATAAAAAATATGATATGTCTACGGCTATTCTTGCCGGAGACAGCCTGCTTTCAATTGCGTATGAGTACTTATTAAAAGACTGCAACGGGACTGCTAAAAAAGTATTAAGCGCTTTTACAAAAGGACTTGTTGAGGTATGTGAAGGCCAAAGCCTTGATAAAGAATTTGAAATAAGAAAAGCAGTAACAATTGATGAATATATTGAGATGATTGAAAAGAAAACCGCTGCCATGATAGAAATGTGCTGTACAGTGGGCGCATTACTCGGCGGGGGCAGCGCTAAGGAAATAAAAAACCTTGCAGATTTTGGAAAAAATATCGGCATCGCTTTCCAAATTCAGGATGATTTATTGGATATTACCGGCAATGAAAATGATTTCGGAAAACTTGTCGGCGGTGATTTGGTAGAAGGAAAGAAAACGTTTTTATTCCTAAAAGCATTGGAAGTATCTAAAGGAACAGATAAGAAAAAATTATTGGAAGTTGTTAATAATAAAGGTATAAAACCTGAACAAATTCAAAATTATAAAGATTTATATCAAAAATTAAATATTCTTGAAGAAGCAGAAAAGGAAATCAGGCATTACACGAATTTAGCTCTAAAGTCTGTGAAAAAAATAAGGAATGAAGAATATCGTGTATTCTTTGGTTCACTTGCTGATTCATTAATTAAACGAAAGAAATAATGATAGAGGAAAAAGTAAAAATTATTAATAGAGCCGGGCTGCATACCAGGCCTGCCGCCACCATTGTGAAACTTGCAGCAAAATATAAATGTGATTTTTATATTTCTAAAGACGGGTTGAATATAAACGGGAAAAGTATAATAGGGGTAATGACTCTTGCTGCTGAAATGGGCTCTGAACTACTTTTATCATTTGACGGAGAAGATGAGGTTAAAGCGGCCGAAGAAATAACAGATTACTTTAAGAGAGGATTTGACGAACTGTGAAGAATTTTAAGCAAATATTTAAGGACGCTGATAATAAAGTTTCCGGGATTGCGGCAGCGCCTGGAATTGTTATCGGGAAGGTCTATCTGTTTACAAAAGAGAAGCTTGATATAAATGAAAGTGAAATAACAGATACCGATGAAGCTATCCTTAATTTTGAAGAAGCGCTGCAAAAATCAAAGAAGGAACTTGATAAGATATTCTCCATGGCCAAAGAGAAAATGGAGGCAAACCGTGCTGCAATCTTTGAAGCGCAACTGATGATTTTGGATGATCCGATTTTAATAGGCAATATTAAAGAAAGGATTTGCAAAGAGAAAAAACAGCCTGAATATATTGTTAACGATGAAATATCAAAGTACCAGCAATTGATGATTGTTGCCCATGAGCAGTATATGAGTGAGAGGGCGAATGATATTGAGGACATTAAAAACAGGATTATAAGGAACCTGCAGAAGAAAAGATGGCAGTCCAAAATAACCCAGGATGTTATTGTCGTGACAGACTCACTAACTCCGGCTGATACTATACTCCTTTCAAGAAGCAATGTAAGAGGCTTTGTAACCGATCACGGCGGCTTAACATCGCATACTGCAATAATTTCACGTTCACTTAATATCCCCGCTGTTGTTGGTACGCATAATGCGACCAAACAGGTAAAAGAAGGCGAGCTTATTATTGTTGACGGGTTCCATGGGTACGTTCTTGTAAATCCGACAACAGAACAAGTGGACTTCTTCCATGCAAAAGCGGAAAGATTAGCCGAACTGCAGCGCGGCCTTGCTGAATTAAAAGACCAGCCGGCAGAAACGACCGATGGCAAAGAAATTATCTTACGGGCCAATGTAGATGTGTCCGGCGAAATTGAATTGGTTATAACTAACGGCGCTAAAGGAATCGGACTTTACAGGACAGAACAGGTTCTTGAAGAACTTGGCGAATTTCCTGATGAAAGCGAGCAGATAAAAATTTATGAGAATCTGGCTACAAGAATTTATCCGGCGCCTATTATTATACGTGCTTTTGACATAGGCGGAGACAAATTTAAATTCTTAAGCTTTACCGAGCCTAATCCGTTTCTCGGTTTACGAGGGATAAGACTGCTTCTTGAACATCAAAAATTATTTAAGACACAGATAAGAGCAGTATTACAGGCAAGCAAATCAAAAAATATTCAGTTTATGCTTCCGATGATAAGTTCAATTACGGAAATCAGGAAGTCGATTGCTTTGATCAATGAATGCAAAGAAGAACTAAAAACGGCAAAAATCCCTTTTGATAAGAATATAAAAATAGGAATTATGATAGAGGTGCCGGCTGCTGCCGTATTAACTTATGAACTTGCCAGCGCAGTTGATTTTATCAGTATAGGGACAAATGATCTTATCCAGTATTTAATGGCTGTAGACCGCGGAAATGATTTAGTCTCGGAGCTTTACCAGGAGTTTAATCCGGCTGTTATAAGAACACTCAGCCAAATTCTTAAAGAAGCGGCCAGGGCAAACAGATCGGCAAGTATATGCGGCGAAATGGCTGCCGAGACTCTT
>JARLHB010000244.1 GCA_031292465.1 Ignavibacteriaceae bacterium | reverse complement strand
GTATTTACCATGTACTCATATAGTATGACATTGGGGCTATAATGCTGAAAAAAGGTTACTTAATTAAATAGCAACAAATATATAATCTGCCTGCTGCCTGGCAGCTAAATCAGATCTCATTTAAATGTCAGTTTAATAATTGAGGTTTTGTATGGTAAACTTTCCATATTAATTCACCGAATAAAGTATTTGCCCATGCGAACCAGCTTCTTGTAAAATTAGATGGATTATCTTTGTTAAAAGATTCGTGCATAAACCCTGTATCAGCATGTGTTTTAATAAGCGTATTAATACATGATTTTATTTCATCATCATTCCCGCTGGTAAGTGCGCGCATAGTAATACTCATAGGCCAGATCATATCCATTCCGCAATGCGGCCCGCCCGTTCCCTCTGCATATTTGCCCGAAAAGAAATACGGGTTATCGGAGCTAAGCACAAACTTCCTCGTATTCAGGTACAAAGGATCATTCGGCTTACAGCAGTTTAAATAAGGCAAAGACAGCAGGCTTGGCACATTGGAATCATCCATAAAAAGCTGGTTGCCAAAACCGTCTACTTCAAAAGCATAAATTTTGCCATACTTCAAGTGTTCTACCAATGCATAGTCATGAATAGCCTTATGAACTTCATCGGCTAAAACAGTTAGCTTGTTGGCAAATTCTTTATCGCCAGCTACGCTTGTAAATATCGCCGCCGCCTGCCTTAAAGAAACAACGGCAAACATATTTGAAGGTATAAGGAAAGGATAAATTGTAGAATCGTCCGACGGCCTGAATATAGAACAAATCAGCCCGACCGGTTTAACAGGATTTCCGTACCCTTTATTTGCCACAGTATCGGTAAGAGTTTCAGTAACCCGTTGGAAATGATAGGGCCCTTTACCCTGTTTTCTCTGCTGCTCTATAAATGTGCTGTAAATTTTCTTTATTGCATTCTGCCAGTCGCTGCCGAAACAAGAGGTATCACCGGTTATCTTCCAATAATTATAGGCAAGCCTTATAGTATAGCAGAGTGAATCTATCTCCCATTTTCTTTCGTGAAGATCCGGTTTCATATCAGTCAAATCGGTCTTCCATTCACTGCCGGTAGGCCCCTCATTAAACGCATTTGCGTAAGGGTCTATTAGGATGCATTTTGCCTGCCTGTTAATTACACCCGCAATAAGCTTCTTTAAGTCTTCATCCTTATTACAAAACTGAAGGTAAGGCCAAACCTGTGCTGAGGAATCCCTAAGCCACATGGCGTTAATATCGCCTGTAATTACAAAAGTATCCGGTTTCCCGTCAATCATTTTAAATCTTACGGTAGTGTCAAGCGTGTTGGGAAAGCAGTTCTCAAACATCCAGGCAAGTTCTTCATTCTTAACATTTGCTTTTACTTCGCTTATAGCATCTTCAACAGCTTTGCTTACAAATTTCCTTTCGCTTAAAGGCGGGCGTTTAGTTGCAAAACCGGCTGCTTTTTTATCCATTATCGGCAACGGACTGGCCTTTGCCCCAACTGCGAGCCCTGTAATTATTAGGCCGGATGTTTTTAAAAAATCTCTTCTTGATGTCATTTAGCTCTCCGGATATATGGTATTTTTACTAAAAAGTATTTTGTTGTTTTATCGCAAGATAGAGTGTACTCATGCAGCATTGCCGGAATAATGAATGATTCTCCCTTTGAAAAGCTTTCAGTGCATTCTTTCCCGTCTTCCATCCATTTAACTTTTAACGAGCCTTCCGTTAATAATATTACAAGCGGTTTATTAATATTTGAAAAATCCCTGCTGTAACCCGGTTCTTTGGTATAAGCAGTAACTTCAAATTCTTCCGCTTTTGTTATATAGTTAACTCCGTCTTCCTTTTGTTCTTTATTTAAAACATCATACTCGGCAAAACTATAATCCAGAATCTCAAGCAGCGTATTTACATCCTTAAATTTGTTAGTAAGTCCTGCTCTTACAACATTATCCGAGTTAGCCATGCATTCAATAATGTTTCCTTCGATATAAGCATGAGGTGTGCCTGCGCCCGTAAATATTGCCTGTCCCGGCTTTAACTGTACAATATTAAAAAAGAAGAAAGAGAGCAGTCCCACGTCAGTACCGTATAATTCATGCTGTTTTATGAATTGCTTTTCTTCGAGGGTAAGGTCATCTTTCCCTGTTAATTTTTTGATTATACCGTCTATTACGGATGATAATTTTTCCTTATCGGAAGAGCTGTTCATTACCATACTGTAAAGCATATTTAACTTAATGGACAATTCAAGTTTATCTTTTGCTTCAAATATCTTATCAATAAATTCTTTAGATGCAAATTCCTGAAGTTCAGGATATTTTTTTAAGTTAACAACAATTTCATCAACAGGCCTGAAGCCTGCAATTGCGGTAAGCGAATCAAGCGCAATTGCTATCTCCGGCTTATGATTATCATCCGGGTAATTAACCGGATCGGCAGCATGCAATTTTACAGCCTGCTCTTTATTAGGGTGCGTCTGAATAGATAATGCTTTTGCCGCTGAAAGAACTTTAAGTAGAAATGGCAATTTATTATCATATTTTTCAGCAGCATACTGTCCAAGCATTTCGGTAGGAAATTGTTCAATAATTTTATCAAGCGGGTATAAAGTTCCGTCAATCTTAATTTCCGAAGGTGCTTTTGGATGCGCGCCTACCCATAACTCCGCATAAGGTAAATCAGGCTCTGCAGGTATTCCTAATAAGTTAGGAATAAAAGCATTCCCGTTCTTCGTCCCCCACTCATAATTCTGAATTTTATTATAAAGCTTATATGGCTTTGCGTAAAGTTTTTCCAATTTTAACACCTAATATTTTTGAAGTCCCTAAAAATAAAAAGAAATTAAGTAGCATCAACACTAATTTATATATACAGTTGTATTTTTTTTAATTTAACTGTATATACCTCAGTTTTTGATGGATAATGTTAGTTAAAGCAATTGTTTATAATAAGAAATTATGACTGGCCCGATATGATTCGACAAGCCTTTTTCTAAATTATTTCACAATTATTGTTATTTATCCATTTAGGACTAAGATGATTATATTGAATAATAAGAAATTAATGAAGAAGCCGGTATTTTTAATTCATTATGAAGTGAGCGTATCATTGAAATGCTTAGTTTTCTTTTTCCATTCAATATTTCCGATACTCTGTTAGGAACTAAAATTGGTATTAATGCGAAGGTTCAAGATTAAGTTGTTCTAATCTGAATTTTATTGCCTCTATAGGATCTGGTAATTCTATCGGAAAGTTCTTGCTTTCATAATTTTCCACAAGAATTGAGAGAACATCAAGTTCATTATATTCATCAGAATTTACTTTTATTTGTTTTTGCATCAATTCATAAATTCTGTCTACTGCTGACTTATATTCGATTTTTGTCTTAATTTGTTTTAACATATTATTCTAATTGAGTTACAAATATAATCCAATAAATACGACAACGGCATTTATTAAAACCTCGAAGGTTGAAGAAAACCTTCGAGGTTAATTACTTTTACTTACTCTGGTCCATTTTATTTAGTGCAAAAGCATAAGCGCCTATGGAAATTGCTTTACTTGTACCGATTTTTGATACTCCAACGCCAATTTTCTGCGAAGGATCGTAAGTAACTTTTTCATCGGTTCCGTAAATGCTTACTTCTTTGGCCTTGCTTTCAAGAAACTTTTG
>JARLHB010000243.1 GCA_031292465.1 Ignavibacteriaceae bacterium | reverse complement strand
ATTTCATGGAAATTTATATAATCAGGCATCCGGAAGTAAATGAATATCATAAGATATGTTATGGCCAAAGCGATATGCAAATTACACATAATGCTTTAATGGCTGCAGTTGAGAGAGTAAAGGCAAATATTCCGGAGTACTCAGAATTAACTTATTTTTCCAGTGATTTAACAAGATGCAAATTGCTTGCTGAAAAGCTGTCAGCAGGAAAAATAACTTATTCCAGCTCTTTAAGAGAAATAAACTTTGGTAATTGGGAGCTGAAAAACTGGAATGATATACCCGAGGAAGAAGTTAATTACTGGATGGAAGATTACGTGAACCGGAAAAGTCCGGGTGGAGAATCATATATGGATTTGTACACGCGTGTAATAAAATATTGGAATGAATTGATAACAAAAGATTATGAGAAAATTGCAGTGGTTGTGCACGGCGGTGTTATCCGTTCCATTCTATCCAATGCTTTGGACATGCCTATGAAAAGCGCCTTTAAGTTTAAGCTTGATTTCGGCGGAGTATCAAAGATTGTAATAAATGATGAGCTGGTAACAGTGGAGTTTATAAATAAATAGCTTTCAGATTACTGATTTAGCTATCGTTTTTGTATTGCCGCTAATAATTCTTTCCAGCTCATCAAAATTAATGTCTGTTGGAAAGCCTTCTTTATCCCAGTGTGTTTTACAACCGCAGTAGTCCGTTAAAACGCACTGTGCAGGAATATTCAGAGATTTCAATTCAAGCCCGCCAGTGATAAGATTTAACGGACATGCAACGCCTACAACGCCAATATCCCTTCCAACTGCAAAACTATTAAGCCATTTTGTAAAATCCGATGAATGAGGGATTATGTGCACTTCAAAACCCATCTCTCTGCCGGTTGAAGTATATTTATTTATTTTACAGTTAGGCGAACAGCCGGTGCATACATAATCAAGCGAAATCTTTTTTGCTTTACATTTTTCGTCGGGCAAAAGCTTCATACAGGCCGGCAGCAGCACTGCTTTTTGTTTTGAAGATTTAAATTTTGCCTTAAACGCCCTGTTCATAAGCTCCGCGCCGACCATGCTCAGATGATATTCTGCTTCCTTTCTTCCGCAGAAAATAACATCTTCTTTACCAAGGTGTTCTTTATAAGATTCGTCAAGGTACCTGTCCACATTAGCAGTATATTGCTTTAGTATTGTTCCCGCTTCAAATTCGAATCTGCCGGAAAATTGTATAATCCTTTCAAGGTAATCTTTAGCTTTTTCTTTTGGAATGCTCTTAAGAAATAACTTAAATAATTTAAGCCGTTTAACATCTTCCCTGAATTCGCCGGTTGCTTCCATCCACCTGATTACTTTTGTCAAAGTTTTTATAGAAAGGAATTCAAGCTTCCTATCCATATTCACCTTTCTTAAAGAATAGGTGCCCATTTTCCCCCGGAACCAGTCAATTGCAGGCTTTAATTTTTTATTTTTTCGCCTGAGTTTATAAAGATTTGCGAGTATAAAATATTCGGGATAAGTAAGATTAGATGCTTCTTTGTAATAAATGCGCCATATTGTTCCCGCATTCAGCAAATCGAACAAATATTCCTCTTTTGTCCTTAATATTTCAAGGGATTTGCCTCCCAGATAGGACATGTATTTGAATATTACCGGGAATAATTCCTTTTCTGCTTTCAGAAAGATGTTATCTGTTAAATATGCTACATCATGATAATAATAATCAGAGTTTTCCGCATCGTTTATCAGTGAATAAGTTATTGTTTGCACAATTTTCCCGTTTAATCCCAATTATTGCTTTATGTATAAATTAAAAACTATTGTGAATATAATTGCTATATGCTAAAAATAATAGACAAATTACATGACCGGAGTATTTACAGGATAAATAGTCTGAACCATTGATTCCTGACCACTAATTCTTATGATTTATATGATAACTATGATTAAGACAATTAGAATTACTGTTTCATTTAATTCATAATAAATAAGATTGTACAGATTAAAGGATTTTCAGTATAGTAAAATTATCATGTTTATTTTTTATAATATTTTAACAAGAGACCTGTTAAAACATAAAACCGATTAAATTCATCTGCAATCATTCAATCATTAAAATCATAAGAATCAGTGGTTCAGACGGTTTCTTCTTCGGTAATAAAATTCTTTATATCAAACGTGGATGCTTCCGGAGGATTATTACGCTGGTTAAAGCTGGCAAGGTTTGCATACAGTTCTTCTTTGCTTTTATAATCCTTTAAATAGAATGTTCTTACCTTATTCCGGTTTTTAATAAGCCAGTTTAATGTAATTTTCATCTTTTCAAGGTCTTCATCATTTGGCAGGATGTCTAAGTTGATTGTCCCTGCAAAATAATCATCAAGGGCTTCTTCAAAATAGTCCTTATCGTCTATAGCGTACTTTTTAATATATATTTTACTATCAATCATTAGCACATAATCTTTTGAAAAGGATTCACTTACTTCAAACAGCACTTTGGCTGAGTTTACCGGCTCTGCCAGAAGGGAAGTCTTATGCGTCTGCGAGAGTATCATATCAATAACTTCTTTAACTTCAGCAGCTTTTTCATATTTCTGTTCGTTGGAATACTCTTTCATTTTGTTAATAAGCCGGTTTAAGGCAAATTGGTTCTTACCGTAAAGGAACTCATAAACTTTATCTAATTCTTCAAAGTAAATAGATTTATCGCCGTTAACGCATGGAGCCGTGCACCTGTCTATTTCCGCAAGAAAGCATGGTTTACCTTTAGAGTATTCTTTATCATTACATTCTCTGATCATAAAGGTTTTTAATATCATTTCCTGGACGGCAACGGCTTTTTTTCTTGAGATGAATAATCCGAAGTAATCATTCCCGTCAAAATCAAAATGATTGCTTATTTCTATGGATGGGAATTTATGAGTAGTAGCAACTCTAAGGAAATATTTGTTGCCATACTCTTTCAGCAAAACATTATGCCTGGGGGAGACAATTTTAATCAACTCCGCTTCCATTAAAAGCGCTGTAAGTTCGGAGTTGGTAAGTTCAATTTTAAGGTGGGATGCCTGCTTAACAATTTTTTTAGCTTTTCCCGGCGCTGTTTGAAGAAAATAAGATTTTACACGGTTCTTTAGAGACTTTGCCTTGCCAATGTATATAATCTTATTTTTCGCATTAAGAAAGTAGTAAATGCCCGGCGCATCGGGAAGGACGGATATATCTTCGCCTAATTTTTTCTTATAGTTAATATGCTGCTCATATCCTTTTGGCGCAGACTGAAATTTCAGCAAGTCGTTAACGTGTTTTATATTGAAGTTTTTAACTTCCTTTAACAGCTTAATAAGAAGTTTTGCAGTTACTTCTGCATCGCCGATTGCACGGTGAGCGCCGCTGTTTTTAAGTCCCAGGTGTCTGCACACAACTCCGAGCGATTTGCTCTTAAGCATAGGATACATACGGCGGGAAAGCTTTAACGTACACAGACTTAAATTTTCCGGCGGTTCTTTGCCTGCATACCTGAATTCTTTGTTAATAAAACTGCTGTCGAACGATAAATTATGGCCGGTTAAAATATCATCCCCAATAAAATCGAATACTTCATCAGCTATGTCTTCAAAGAAAGGAGCATCATAAACGTCTTCATTTGTAATGCTCGTCAATTGTGTTATAAAATATGGTATATCATGGCCGGGATTTACGAATGAATTGTATGTATCCACAATCTTCATCCCCGATACTTTTACAAGCGCTATTTCTATAACACCGCTACGCCGCGGAGAAAGTCCGGTCGTTTCTACGTCAACTACGCAATAATTAGCTTCTTCTACAGGTAAATTTGAAATTTCTTCTATCATCATGTCGTAAATCTATTATTAAAATAAAAAGTTTCAAAATCCAAATATTATTATATGCACTGGTGTCCAAATTAATATTAAAACGAGAAATTTGTTTTGAAAAATAAAGATATTAAAATGTTATATTACTTCAACAAACTAAACCCTATCGATGCTTTATTCAGCATTTGAAAATAAATTATTTTATAAAGTTGCCCCGGCTTAAAAAGCCGGGGCTATTTTAAATTTAATTCGGACAGATATGATTATATGAACCCATATTAGTATGTATTCAATAATGTTAGAATTATAATTCAAAATTATAATTAAATTTATTTTTATAATACCATTCCAAATATTCGGCAGGTTCTGTAAAATCCTTATTAGTAAAATCTGACAGATACTTCTTAGCTCTAAGCTTTTCTGAAGAATTCCCGAACCAAAATATGCCCACATAATCAAAATAGTTCATATTGGAAGGTACGTTTTTCCAGTAATTATTATCCCATTGTTCCTTTGTTGGATTAAGATTTGAATTTAAATATATCCACGGTGATAACCCTAAACTAAAAAGCATATATCTGTAATCTCTATCGTTCGGATTATTTTGTAATCCGGATAATAATTCATTTGAAAATTCTTCTTTTAATATTCTATCATGGTAGAAATAATTTTCCGTTGAGTCTATATAGCTTTTAAAATCTTTAACCGACGAAAATTCTGTCCCGGTAATAAGTTTTATGGATTGGAGTGTCAGGGAAACAAGCGGATTATTAATCTCACTTTGTTTTAATGAAAAAGCCTGATTATACTTCTTACTTAATATTTCAAACTCAGAAACTTTATTATAATCCCTGATAAGTGTATTTCTTGAAAATATATCCCT
>JARLHB010000242.1 GCA_031292465.1 Ignavibacteriaceae bacterium | reverse complement strand
TTGATGCCCCGGAAGAAGACGATAGAATAGTAGGCCGGTTTGCATCTGCTTGTGCAGCCGTTACTACAGTACCTTTAAAATATGCGCGCACAAATCAGAAGAAAGCAGTATGGGGATTACATGATATTTCCGTCAGGCCCAAGCTGCCGAAGGATTTAATGACTCTTACTTTTCCTTTTGAACTGCTGGCAGAGATGTGGATAAATATTGAGGAAAGCTTTTTAACAACAGACAGATGGAATAAAGTAGCTAGAAGAATTAGTCAGAATTGAAGAACCACCAGGGAGAGAATAACAATAAAAAAGTGAAAGCCCTGTCGGCCTTTCACTTTTTTTATAAAATGTTTTTCATTTTGTTAGCTTAATGCGCAAATGCATATCTTGAAAAATGTGGAAGCTGTGCATTTATGATCTGTAGTTTACCTGATTGTTTTTCAACATAAACCTGGTCATACTTTGCGGCATAATAAGTTCCATCATCGGCAGCATAAGCAAATATTACTTTTGATGGATCTACATTGCTAAGGTCCACACCCATAATTGTCAAATTATATATAACCGGTTTTGTAAATGTACCTGAAGGTGAAAAAGTTGCAGTTCCGAACTGGTCGCTGATACTCATTGTAATTAATTTTTGTCCGGTAAAAGAATCTCTTTGAAACCTTGCATTGGCAGTTATTGATACCCATCCGAACGGGCCTCCTGCATAGCCGGTATTAATTTCAATTAGTGATTCATCACTTCCATTAATTAATTGGCTTACAGCAATATCCTTTTTCAGGGATGTTTTAGATGGAGCCGGCAGTACAATCCAGTTTGGCTGAATTGCTGTGCCTAAACTTTTATCCTGTGGGCCGGTAATTTGATCGTTTCCATTTTTCTCGCAGCCAATAAATGTAAATACTGTTAAAAAAAATAAAATTGATAAATATTTTCTCACTTTTGCCTCCATCTGTCTTATATTTTTATTATTCCCGAATAACTCATCATAAATACGACAAGATATATGCCATCTAATCAATTTCTAAATAATTATTTTTGCTCTACTTAGCTATGTAATTGTTACCGATTGCTCTTTATGAAAGAGACAAGAAGTCCGGCCATGATTATCTAATCCAGGTTAAAAATAAATTCAGTCTTCTCTATAAAACATGTCTGATACACTACCAGGCAAAAAGAGGTAAATATGGAGGTAATAATTACCTGTTTTCATTTAGACATTGTAATAAATAAAAACAGTAACATATTGAGAAAATGTCTCTTGATGATACATAATAATTATTTAATATAATTGCATAAATTTTCAGAATTAATCAATATTTGATCAAGTAATAATTTTATTAAATTATTTTTTAACCAATAAGTTACAAAAGGGATGTTCATATTTATTTTTAAAAGACCGGACCGGTTAAATATTTTTTTCAAATAGTAAAAGGTTTAACTAATATTTTGACCATCTTTTGGTAAGTTTCAACCATCCCTCAAGCATATTATGACCTTTTTCCACTTGAACTTTTTATTATTATGGTAACAGTAATGCAATACTGTACTAAAAATAATATCTGATAAAATGCAAGTTCCGGAAATTTTTCTTCTGTAAAGGAAAGATGGTTACTAAATAGCGGCAAATGACGCAGTAGCATGTGAGGCTTCGCTTTAAGGTGGGCCTCACATTTTTATTTTAAACATCCGCCCGCATATTCCCCGCTGAGAACTGTCATAAAGGATAAAACAAATTATAGCTTATGCCTACTTTTAGGTAAGTGTTATTCCGATCCTGTTTAAATTTTATAAAGTCAGATGCTGCTTCAAAAATAAGGTCTATATCCTTATTCATGTTTATTATACATCCGGCTGCGGCGCCTGCATAATATGTAATGGTAATTCCTTCATCACTATTTTTAGGAAATGGAATTAAGGAAATACCTGCATAGGGCATTAAGTAAATATGCTTCACAATCATTAATTCAGGCCCGATATTAAAATAGACCGATGTGTTGTTTAAGCCTATTTCATTATATATTCCAAATTGTGTCGGACGATATTCCAGAGGCTGGGAGAAAACGGAGTAGGAATAATTGATATTCAGATAAAGCTGGTTCGAATTGGAAGATAATTTCATATTATCAACTCTTGAATGAGCCGGAGATATTGTTATCCTGTAATAGTCGGGGAACACATTATCAACGTCATCATTTGACTGATAATATCCTTCATCATATTCACTTACATCAAGGGTATCACTGCTGTATTCATTCTGGGCAAAAGCGCTGTGCTGAATAATCAGGCAGAATATAATTATTAAATATATTTTTGCTACTCTGATAAATGTCATTCTTAAAATACTATTATGTTTAATCCTTTATGTACTATGCAAAACTAAAGCAATTATGCCGGGAATACTGACAATATATAAAGGCCAAAGTTTAATGAGCTTTAATTACAGGCCCTGGAAAGTCCCTGATTATCTCCTCAATTTCATCTGTTTTATAAATTTATGTAAATAATTTGAATTAAACCATCTATTTATATTTATACATATATTTTAAACATTAGTTATGAAATGAATAATAATTCATTCATCTTTTGAACATGTACGGTAAATAATTAATTTTATCATTAAGATTATTGATATTTCCCGGGAAAAGCTTAACCGTCTTGCAATAGAATGGGAAATTGATTATTAACTGAAGTTACACAAAACTATATATTTCATTCAGAGGCTGTCTCTAAAGTTCTTAGTGGTGACTTAGTGTTCTTAGTGTCTTAGTGGTAAGGTTTTAGTTTTAATTAAAGACAATATCATTTTCACCACTGAGACACTATGGGCACAAAGAAACACTTAGAAAAACAACTTTTAAGACAGACGCCTATATATAGACCTTTTACGTAACTTCGGTTATAAGAATGGATTTTTAATCGGTTTAGAATTATAGATGGTTATTAATTTAATCAAACCGGTATTACGTTATAAGGAAAGAAAATGTCACATATACTCAAAGAAGTAATAAAGAATATATCCATTGACTGCGCTGTTTTTGGGTTTGAGCAATCGGTATTTGAGATACTTCTGATTAAGCGCGCAAGGAATCCCAATAAAGGAAGCTGGGCGCTGCCGGGCGGATTTATAAAAAAAGAAGAGCTTGTTGAAGACGCGGCTAAAAGGATATTGGAAGTTACCACAGGTGTAAGCGATATTTATCTTGAAGAAGTTGCCGTGTTTGACGAGGTAAACCGCTTCCCGTTATGGCGGGTATTTACAATTGGCCATTTTGCTCTTATAAGCCCCGAACATTATAAGCTTACCACAGGGATTGATTCAACGGAAGTTAAATGGTTCCGGCTGGATGAACTGCCAGATCTGCCGTTTGACCACAAGCATATAATTGATGTTGCACTAAGCAAGCTGAGATCAAGAGTACGGTATAAGCCGATTGGCTTTGAGCTTTTACCTGAAAAATTTACACTGCCGCAGCTTCAGGCGTTATATGAAGTTATTTTGGGCAAGAAATTGGATAAGAGAAACTTCCGCAAAAAGATTATGAAAATGAATTTATTAAAGCAGTTGAAGGAAAAGGATAAAAACAATGTAAGGCGGGCTGCATACCTGTACAAATTCGACAAGTATAATTACAATAAATTGAAAGATAACGGCTTTATATTTGAGTTATAACAAATCATCAGGCAACGATTCTTTTTAATTTGCGCCGCGGGTTTTTGCTGCCGTATTAATTGACTCACACATTATAAAAGGAATTAACATGGCTAAATATGTTGCTTTTTTGCGCGCTATAAATGTCGGCGGCCATGTTATTAAAATGGAAACGCTTGCCGGATTGTTTAATGAGCTTAAGTTTAAGAACGTAAAAACATTTATACAAAGCGGTAATGTAATTTTTGAAACAGCCGGAAATGACGCCGCCGCCATTAGTAATAAAATAGAAAAGAAGCTGGAGAAATCTCTCGGCTATGAAGTTAAAACAATTCTGAAGGACACCGCAGAATTAAATAATATTATAAAAGCTAATCCATTTAAAGACTATAAGTTAGATAAAGACACTAAAAATTACATAGCATTTCTCAGCATTAAGCCGGGTAAAGAAGTTAATACTATCCTTGATTTATTTAACACCGGCAATGATAGTTTTATTCTGAATAAAACCGAGATCTATTGTCTCGTACATAAAGATGAAAAGAACAGCAGTTACTTTTCCATATTGAATCTTGAAAAGAAGCTTGGCATTCCTCTTACCACACGCAACATTACTACCATTAATAAAATTAATAGTCTGCTTCAATAGCCAAACCTTTTATGTTTAACGTTGCATATAAGTTTTAATTGTGAAGGCACAGAAATATGATAATAAATGGCTTGAATAAAATGTACAGGTTACTCCGACCTCCCCTAACCCCTCCTTGTTAAGGAGGGGAATGAATCTTTTATTATTTTGTAAACATTTGAATCGTCCTTTATTTCCCATAGTATTGCTACTTCTTTGTCAACATATTTCACGACGCTACAATTATTTAAAACAAAAAAGCCGTCCCAATTGAGACGGCTTCTTTATTTAGAACTAATTTATTTAATGTTAGCTGCAGCCTGAAGTAGAACCGCAAGTCATACATTTTAAGCATGTACCGTTTCTTACCATAGTTAAACTCTGGCATTCGGTGCAGACATCGCCTGTATAACCTTTCTCGATTGCCTGTCTTATTTTAGACTGGTGCGTATTGTTGCTGCCTGCTAAGCTATGATGATATTTAGCTTCATTTGAAGAAAGGGAATAATTGTAAGACGCATTATCTTTATCTAATTCAACAAGGCGTTCGCTTACAACTTCTTCACTTACAAATTCAGGCTCTGCAAACTTCTTAACTATGCCCGGGGAAACTTTAGACTTTGATTCGTCCGGATCTACATGGGCAAGGTCGTTTCTTCCGAGATAGGTAACAGCCAATTCCCTAAAGATGTAATCAATAACAGATGTGGACATCTTTATTTTATCGTTGCCTGTTACAAGTCCGCTTGGCTCAAAACGTGTAAATACAAAAGCATCAACAAATTCTTCAAGAGGCACACCGTGCTGCAAGCCCAAAGAAATAGCGATGGCAAAGCAGTTAAGCAGGCTTCTGAAAGCAGCGCCTTCACGGTGCATATCTATAAATATTTCACCAAGCTGGCCGTTATCGTATTCTCCCGTTCTGATGTAAACCGACTGTCCGTTAATTTTTGCTTTCTGGGTATAACCGGTTCTTCTGTCGGGAAGCCTTCTTCTTTTTGCAATGTACCTGTGAATTATTTTTTCAGCAACCTTAATAATATCATTCTGCTCTTTGTCTTCCATAATAGCTTCAAGCTCTTCTTCGGTCATTGAATTTAACGGCTGTGATAATTTAGAGCCGTCTCTGTAAAGAGCATTAGCTTTAACGCCGAGTTTCCATGATTCCATGTAAGCTTCTTTTACGTCTTCAATTGAAGCCTGGTTCGGCAGGTTGATTGTCTTAGAAATTGCACCCGATATAAAAGGCTGTGCCGCCGCCATCATTTTTATGTGGGCAACCGGACGGATAAACCTTGTGCCTTTTTTGCCGCATTTGTTTGCGCAGTCAAAAACAGGGTAGTGCTCATGCTTTAAGAAAGGAGCGCCTTCAATAGTCATTGTTCCGCAAACATAATCGTTAGCAGATGAAATTTCCTGCTTTGAAAAGCCTAATGCAGTAAGCAAATTAAAATCGAAGGAGCTAATTTCATCCTTGCCGAAATTTAATTTAGAAGTTAAGAAATCTTCGCCGATTGTAAATTTGTTGAATGCGAAACTCAAATCAAAAACAGTCGGTAAAGCTTTTTCAATCTTTGCAAGAATTGCATCGGTAAATCCTTTAGCTTTTAAAGCCTGCGGATTGATGTAAGGGCATCCTTCAAGCGTACCGGAGCCTTTTGCATATTTTACAATTTCATTTATCTGATCTTTGTTGTATCCTAATCTTTCCAGAGCAGGAGGAATAGATTGGTTTATAATCTTAAAGTAACCGCCGCCGGCTAACTTTTTGAATTTAACCAGTGCATAATCCGGTTCAACGCCGGTAGTATCGCAATCCATAAGGAGACCTATTGTGCCCGTAGGAGCGATAACAGTGACCTGTGCGTTCCTGAATCCGTATTGTGTACCTAATTCAAGCGCTTTCTCTGAATCCTCCCTTGCGGCCTTAAGGAGGTCTGAGGGGCAGTACTTAGGATCAATGCCCACAGGGAAAGTAGATAATCCTTCATATTCTTCATGAGGTACATTATAAGCAGCTCTTCTGTGGTTCCTGATAACACGGAGCATGTGGTCTTTGTTCTTCTCATATTTTACAAAAGTACCAAGTTCCTTAGCCATCTCTGCGGAAGTAGCAAATGAAGTCATGTGCATAATAGCAGTTAAAGCGCCGCATATAGCAAATGCTTCATTGCTGTCATAAGGAATACCCTGCTGCATAAGCAGTGAACCCAGATTTGCATATCCAAGGCCGAGTGTTCTGAAATCATAGCTTAACTGGGCAATCTGTTTGCTCGGAAATTGAGCCATAAGCACGCTTATTTCCAGTACTATAGTCCACAACCTGGTTGTATGCCTGTAGTCTTCAATTCTAAATTTCTGAGTCTTGGAATCATAAAACCTGACCAGGTTAATAGAAGCCAGGTTGCATGCAGTATCATCAAGGAACATATACTCACTGCAAGGATTGGAAGCTTTAATTTCTCCGTCTTCCGGACAGGTATGCCATTCGTTGATAGTAGTATGATACTGGATTCCCGGATCGGCGCATGACCATGCAGCATAAGCTATCTGATCCCAGAATTCACGTGCTTTTAATACTTTACACGGCCTTGGGGCTCTTTTTTCTGCTTTAGCTTTTTTCTTCTCAATACGCCAGTAAAGGTTCCAGTCGCCGTCATTTAATACGGCATTCATAAATTCATTTGTAACTCTTATAGAGTTGTTTGAATTCTGTCCTGACACTGTAATATATGCATCGGAGGTCCAGTCTGTATCGAGAACAGGGAATTCTATAGATTTGAATCCAAGTTTAGCAAGATGAATAACTCTTTCTATATAGTTATTAGGAATCTGTGCTTTCCTTGCTTCAATAACAGCATGTTTTAAATTTTTGTTTAATGCTTTATTAAACCTGTCGTTTTCCGGATGTTCATCATAGCAGGCTTTCATAATTGCATTAAGGTGCTGATTGCATAATTTTGAACCGGCAACAATAGCGGCTACTTTTTGTTCTTCAACAACTTTCCAATTAATATATTCTTCAATATCGGGATGGTCTAAGTCTAAGGTAACCATCTTTGCCGCTCTTCTTGTTGTTCCGCCGGATTTAATTGCACCTGCAGAACGGTCGCCGATTTTCAAGAATGACATTAATCCTGAAGATTTTCCGCCGCCGCTTAAAGGTTCGCTTGAACCTCTGATATCTGAAAAATTTGAACCAGTACCTGATCCGTATTTGAACAATCTTGCTTCACGCACCCATAAGTCCATAATACCGCCTTCATTCACAAGATCATCTTTAACAGATTGAATAAAGCATGCATGTGGCTGAGGGTGTGTGTAAGCATCTGCCGAAGCAGTAAGCTCGCCGGTCTGGTAATCAACAAAATAATGGCCTTGTGAAGGTCCGCTTATGCCGTATGCCCAATTTAACCCAGTGTTGAACCATTGAGGGCTGTTTGGCGCTGTCATCTGGTTAGCAAGCATGAACATAAGTTCATCATAAAAAGTTTTAGCATCTTCTTCAGAATTGAAGTATTTAGCTTTCCAGCCCCAGTAGGTCCAGCATCCTGCTAATCTGTGAAAAACCTGTTTTGCATCTGTCTCAGATGTATATCTGTCTTTTTCCGGCAGTTGTTTTAATTTTTCCGTATCAGCCGTTGAAGATTGAAGCCATTCAGGTACGCCTTCCTCATCAACTTTCTTTAAAAGCTTGGGAACACCTGCTTTTCGAAAATATTTTTGGGCAATAATATCTGTGGCAACTTGCGACCAATCGGAAGGGACAAGAACATCTTCCATTTTAAATACGGTAGAGCCGTCAGGGTTCTTAATCTCCGATATACGCTTTGTAAATTCTAAGGAGGCTAATGAATCCTGTCCTGCCTTCGTATAATATCTGTCAATTCGCATTAATTACTCCCTTCCTACGAAATTAAGATCTTAAAAAATTTTGAAACTATTAATAAAATGTAACGAAAAGCCGAGGGGCTTCTTTTAATTGTCAATATAATAAATTTTGTGTTAGAATTTTTTTAGGCCGAATTCAAACTAAAGAAATTTGATTAAAAAGGAAATAGAACAAAAAAATATTTTTTCTGGGAAAAATTTCCGTGGTAAAAATTGATGCAAAGTTGATAATATTTCTTTTAAAAACCAAATTAAATATTTTTAAAATTTCTTATTATTAGTTGATTTTGTGTATGAAATAATAATTTATTTTTTTTGAAAGCTGCAGAAAGAATTTACTGAACTTTTCCGCGTATGCGTTGTATTTTTGTATGATGAATTTACGTTATAAATAGGGCCTAAAATACAGTTTAACATTGAATATTTGCCGGTTGTGTAAATAATAGAACGAATTTAAAATAGAATTTTAAATTAGTGAAACAAATTATATCTTTATATTTATAATTAAAACCGGTAATGATGAAAATCACCGCAAATAATTAAATTCCGGGATCAATTTGAATTCTGAAAAAATTATAGAAATAGAAAACCTTTCCAAACAATTTAAAGATTTAAAAGCAGTTAATAAATTAAATCTTAATGTATATAAAGGTGATGTTTTCGGGTTTCTCGGCCCGAACGGAGCGGGTAAAAGCACAACAATAAGAATGCTTGTTTCCCTGATTGCGCCTACAGAAGGCAGTATAAAGATCTTCGGCAAAACATTAAAGCAGCACCGTACGGAAATACTCGGCAATATTGGTGCGATTGTAGAAAAACCTGATTTTTACGGATATTTATCGGCTTTTACGAATCTTGAAATATTAGGCAAAATTTCAGGCAAAGAAATATCAAAAAACAGGATAATGGAAGTGCTGGAATTGGTAGGGCTGGATAAAAGATATAAAAGTAAGGTTAAAACATTTTCTCACGGAATGAAACAACGTCTCGGGCTGGCGCAGGCTCTTCTTCACGATCCTGAATTAATTGTTCTTGATGAGCCAACTACCGGGCTCGATCCTCAGGGAATGAAGGAAATAAGAGATTTAATTATTTATTTAAGCAAAGAGAAACAGAAGACTGTTTTCATTTCAACTCATATATTGTATGAGGTGGAACTGGTTGCCAACAGGATGATAATTATTAATAAAGGCTCGGCTAAGGTTGAGGGCAGTGTTGAAGAACTGTTAAGCACTAATAATGTGCGCGTTACTTTTGAAGTGGACAACCAGGAAAAAACCACCTCACTTATTAATAATACAGCGTGGATAAATAAGCTTGATACGACGGTTAACGGAAAGTTTATCTTTAATTTATCGCCTGAAGAGGTTCCGCTGTTGAATAAATATTTGGTGCAAAACGATATAATGGTGGCGGCTGTTGTTCCTACCCGTTCTTTAGAAGAATACTTCCTCAGTATAACGCAAAAGGCATCCGAATGATTAAATTAATCAATATAGAGCTTTATAAAATATTTAAGAAGTGGCGTACATACATCGGATTTATTGCAATTGCCATCCTTATCCCGGTTATTGAATTTGCATTACGGATAGAAGGGCAGAGAACTTTAGATTTTATGACGCGGGAACTTCAGCAGTCATTTCTTTTTGTCGGTAATTTGCTTAATACTTATTTTGTCTCTTATCTGATCTTAAACAGCCTGACGATTCACATACCTTTTTTGATTACTCTTGTTGCAGGCGATCTTTTGGCGGGAGAGGCAACTGCCGGTACTTACAGGCTGCTTCTTACCAGGCCGGTTTCAAGAATGGAAATAGTAAGTTCCAAATTTATTGCTGCTATTATTTATACATTTCTGCTGATTTTATGGCTTGCAGTACTTAGTCTTGGACTGGGTTACATACTTCTTGGAACCGGTGAATTAATGGTTTCAAGGAATGATACGATTATGGTATTCGCGCAAAACGACATTCTTTGGAGATTTATTCTGGCTTATGGCTTTGCGGTTCTTAGTATGAGTGTTGTCGCTTCTATTGCCTTTTTATTCTCTGCCCTTGTTGAAAATGCAATTGGCCCTATTATTACAACTATGGCCATTATAATTATTTTTATAATTATTTCTGCTATAAATGTTGATATCTTCCAGAATATCAGGCCGTATTTGTTTACAAGCTATATGGGAACATGGAGCATGTTTTTTGATAAGCCTTTGGACACGTATGAAATTACCAAAGCCACTTTAATAATGATCGGGCATATTGCAGGACTGTTTGGGTTAGCATCGTATATCTTTTATAAAAAAGATATACTTACCTGAAAAATACGTCTATTACAGTTATACTTAAAAACCGGAAATTGAAATGAAATTATATTTTTTCTTAATCTTCTTTTTGTCAACTATATGCTTCGGTCAAAGTAAGGACCCGAACGTAATAATTAAGAATGCAAAAGAAACATTTAAGAAAGTAAAAGACTATTCTGCAGATGTTGATGTGAAAGTGGATGTAAGCTTTCTAAAGGTCCCGGAAATGAAAGCTAAAATTTATTTTAAGCAGCCAGATAAAACACACATAGAATCAGACGGCTTTGCTATGCTGCCGAAAGACGGGCTTTATACATCGCCAATGTCTTTATTAGATGGCGATTATACGGCTATTTATGCCAAGGATGAATTCTTCCAGGGACATAATACGTCAGTTATTAAAATTATCCCGTTAAACGATAAAGGAGACGTTATACTTGCGACTCTCTGGATAGATCAGAATGGGAATATACTCCGCAAGGTTGAATCTACAACAAAAACCAACGGTACATTTACAATAATATTCAACTATGGGAGCAATAAATTTCCACTGCCGGAGAAAATAGAGTTTACATTTAATACAGGCAGATTAAAGATTTCACATGCCCCTATGGCAGATGAAAATAATAACACTCAGAAAAAGAATCCAGGAAGTTCTACAGGCAAGGTATATATTACTTATTCTAATTATGTAATTAATAAGGGAATACCGGATTCTGTATTTCGAAAGAAATCCAAGACTTCCAAAAACTAAAGATTCTATTGGGAAGAATTGCTGCTGTTAATGATATCCGGAATGTTAATATTTTTTATTGCGTTAATGGCACATTCCCAGGCCCCCTCACAGCATAAGCCATCGCCGGATGCCGCTGCATAAGCTTCCAGCGCTGCATTAATGCATTCGTTTTTAACTTTGCCGGCGATACGGATTATTATATCATCCTTTTCTTCTTTATTCATTTTGCTGCTCCGGGTTATGTAAATAAATCTATGTCTAAAATTGTTGAGGCTATCTCAATAAT
>JARLHB010000241.1 GCA_031292465.1 Ignavibacteriaceae bacterium | reverse complement strand
TTTCTTTATTACAGTAACTTCATCATGTTTCTCCACCACAATCCAGGCAGGAGTATTAATATCATAATGCCTGAATAATATTTTGGACAGCAATTTATCCATAGCAATTGCACTTGTTACTACATTAGAGCCTGTATATTTAATTCCCTTCAATTCAAGTAAAGATTGGATGGTGCCGTCTTCTCCGTATTTACCGTGAAGAGCTAAAAAAGCAATATCAACCTTGTCAAAAACTTTAGAATTAATAGCTTCAACATAGTTCTCATTTGATACTTCGCTAAAGTTCTTTTTGGCAAAGAAATCAGCTGTTTTTTTAGGCTGGTTTTTACCGTATGCCGGATCAATCAGAACAGTCTCATATCCTAAAGATATCAAAGCCTGATAAATTGATTGACCGGATGATTTTGATACCTCTCTTTCCGGTGAAGTTCCGCCAAGGAGCAAAGCCACAACCGGTTTTTTCTTATTCCTCATTATTAAAATTTCTTTCTGATTCTATTATTAAAAATTATTTTTATTATTCTGCTTTAATTGATGCCCGGCTTCAAGTTCTTCCATCAGCTTCATATTTATATAGCCGTCGTAACCTGTAACAAGCGGAGTTTCATTTTTAAGGAAAGAGCCCTGCACAGACCGAAGAAGGTTCAGAAGTTTATTTCCTCTTTTCCTGAATGCTTTTTTTGCCTCCCCATCCAACAAAATAGTCAGTTTTGATGCTGAATGTTTTGCGCCGATAAGATCTTCAATACGAAGCGCACCTTTATGACCGTTCAATTCCATCCGGTTAAAAGCTTTTTTGTTGTTAAAGGAAACATTAAAATAGCCATAGCCGCTGTCTTCAAACTTTACTATTCCCGCAGCAAAATCATCAACTTCACTTGTATAAACAATATTATCAATTACTCCGTTAATTGAGACTATTTCGCCGCCGAAAAATCTAAGTAAATCTATCATATGAGTACCGAGGTCCCTTAGGGCGCCGCCGCCGCTCTGGTCTTTATTAAACCTGAAATTGCTGCCCGGAGGGAAGTCGATATTAAAATTAAGATTTATTGAAACTAATTTACCAAGCAGTTGCCTGTCCATAATCTCTTTGGCTATTATCATTAAAGGGTGAAACCGGTATGTATAATTAACGGCAAACTGTACATTATTTTCACGGCAAACATTCACCATTTCTTCTGCCTGAACTGACGTGATGGCCAGTGGCTTTTCACAAAGGATATGTTTGCCGGCTTTTGCTGCTTTTAATACCTGCTCATAGTGGTCTGCATTTACGCTGCCGATATAAACAGCATCGATATCTGAGCTTAAAAAATCTTCAAAGTTTGAGAAATATTCTTCTACACCGAATTTTTCTGCGATAGATTTTGCACGTTGTGCATTATTACTAAAGACAGAATTTAATGTACTTTTCCTAAGTAATTTTAATGCCGGGATAAGAGACTCTTCTGTAAATTTGCCGCATCCGGCAACGCCCCATTTTAATTTTTTTGTCGCACGCTTTTTTATTGTCTTCATCTTAATAAATTTTTTTGCCATTTTAATCCACCAAATCTTAAGTATTATAACTTTGGAGCTAAATAATTTTTTTCGTTTTCAGCCGTTCCATTAATTTAATAATAGGCAGGGAGTTTTGCATAATATAAAAATGGACGCTTGGTACATTCTTATTAAACAAGTCTTCAACCTGATTAGCTGCCCACTCTACCCCTATATCTAAATGTTTTTCTGGTTTGGCAGAAATAATTTCATCCACCAAATCCTGCGGCAGGTTTATATAGAAATTCTTTGGAATATTAACCAGTTGAGATTTGTTTGTTAATATTTTTAGGCCCGGGATAACAGGAGCAGTTATGCCTTCTTCACGGCATTTATCAACGTAATCAAAATATACTTTATTGTCATAAAACATTTGCGTAACTATGTAATCTGCGCCTGCATCAATTTTAGCTTTAGCAAATTTTATATCTGTTTTCAAATTTGGAGATTCAAAATGCTTTTCCGGGTAACCGCCGACGCCAATGCAAAAATCCGAAGCTTTAGCATCCAGAAGGTTCTCCTCAAGGTATCGCCCCTGGTTCATATCTTTTATTTGCTTTACCAAATCTACAGCGTGTACATTTACGCTTCGGCCTTTAGGAATAGGTTTATTATAACCATTATCATCGCCGCGAATGGCAAGTATGTTTTCAATTCCGAGATATCTTAATTCTATTAAAAAATCTTCAGTTTCCTCACGTGTAAATCCGTGAGTCAGCAGATGCGGTACTGTATCTATATTGTATTTATGCTGAATAAGCGCGCAGATGCCAAGCGTGCCAGGCCTTTTCCTTTTTACTTTCTTTTGTATCCCGGTTGTTGTTTCTTCATAAACCACCTCCGCTGCATGACTTGTAATATCAATAAACGGTGGTTTAAACTTCATAAGATCCTCTATTATAGCAAAAAGAGCCCTTATATCCCCTCCGCGTGTAGGAGGAATCAGCTCATAACTAATTAAAGGTCTGCCGGCTTTCTTTAAATGCTCTGTAACTTTCATGCTCTGTCTTTAATTTTTTAACAAACAAATTTAACATATTAGTCAATAAACTACATACTAATTACAAACTGATTCGCAAATATTTAACAATGTGATTTTATCGTGGAAAATTTGTGCGGCATATTTTATGCGGATTAATTTGCTATTTACCATTTAGTTAATCAAATTATTGCGGTCAATTTTAAGGCTAATTTTATCGGGTAATACTTTCACACTTTAAAACAAATTATAAAAGGGAAAGTTATGCAGATAGGTATTGTAGGTCTTCCGGTCTCAGGAAAGTCAACTTTATTCCAGACAATCACAAAAACACATTTTGATCAATTCCAGCTTGCCAAATCCGAAGCACATCATGCCGTTATTAAAGTACCTGATGAAAGGCTTAACAAGCTTACAGAAATATTCAAACCGCAGAAAAAAACGAATACATCAATAGAATTTGTTGATGTCGTCGGGCTTCAAAAAGGCGATTCGAATTCCGCTCAATTTACCGGGAATTTCCTTTCCACGGTAAAAACAAACGATGCCCTGATACAGGTAGTTCACCTTTTTGAAAACGAATCGGTACCTCACCCTTCGGGATCAATCGATATGATGAGAGATATTAATACTTTCGAAACTGAATTTATTTTGTCAGATTTAGGAATACTGGAAAAAAGGATTGAGAGCCTGCATAAACAGATTCAGAAACTTCATGATGACCACTTGAAACATGAGCTTGCTTTACTTAAAAAATGCGCTGAAATACTTCAGGAAGAGAAGCCTCTAAGAGAAGTGGAGTTTTCCAAAGAAGAATACTTTATTTTAAAAAATTATCAGCTGCTTACCATAAAGCCGATGCTGATTGCATTAAATCTGGATGAAAATCATACAAGCGGAGTGGAGAAATTTCTTGATGTACTTGTAAGAACAAAAGTGGGGAAGAACACAAAAGTAATTTATTTCTTTGGTGAAATTGAACTTGAAATGTCTGATTTGGATAATGCAGATGCAAAAGATTTCATGAGTGAATACGGAATTAAAGAATCGGCTTTAGACAGCATAATAAGAGAGGCTTATAATCTTCTCGGCTTGCAGTCTTTCTTCACGGTCGGTGAAGATGAATGCCGTGCATGGACTATCCGAAAAGGAATGAATGTTCAGGAAGCTGCAGGAGTAATTCATTCCGACTTTTATAACAAGTTTATCCGCGCCGAAGTAACACACTATAACGATTTCATTACACACGGCTCATTTGCCAAAGCAAAAGAACACGGCGCCTGGCTGCTGGAAGGTAAAGAATATATTGTAGAAGACGGAGATATAATTTCCGTTAGGCACGGCTAAAAACAAATATAAAGTACAATGTTCAAAATAGAAAAATGTGTTTGCCTAACCTCTAAATTTTGAACTTTGTCCATTGAACTTTAGCCTTATATATATTTAATTACCATTAACACTACCGCAATATAAGGCGCAACAGTTGCTATTGTTCCCCAAATATTCCACTTTCTTGACAAAGATAAGTACACATCCCACGAGAATTTCTCTTCACTATTTGCCAGTTCAAGTATCTGTTTTTGCAGCGGAACAACCTTTGCCATAAAAACGAATGCAGAAATTATCAGCAAAACAATGCTCCATAATATCCAGGGAGTTTCCACCAAAGAAAGATTTCCCTGCATTGCAGCGCCCACACCAAAAATAAAAAGGATTGTAACGGACGGCATTGTAAAAATCCGGTCAGCTTTTATAAGATTTTTGAAAGTTTCGGCTATTTTTAACCGGTCTGTTGATTTATCTGCCTGCATTTTCCAGAATGCGCCAATTGTGATATTCCCGAGAAATATTATTACAGCAAGCACATGAAGAAGTTTCCATATGGAATAAATCATATCCAACAGCTCCTTAATATTATTATAAAATTTAAGTTCCCGTATAAAATTAAATCAAATGCCAATAATAATATGTATCGTAAACTTCATTTGCCGCAATCAAATTTAATAACTATTAAATTTAGTTACTTTCCGAAAGTTCACGCCCGATTTTAACGGTTTCGTCAACCAAAAGGTTAAAATCCTTTTTCCGGCTCCGGTGATTTGTATTAGCCACGCGGATAGAATACTTCCCATTCAGTATTGT
>JARLHB010000240.1 GCA_031292465.1 Ignavibacteriaceae bacterium | reverse complement strand
TGTTACCGTAAGCCCTATAAAGGAATTTAGTTCATCAACCGTTCCGTACGCTTCAATCCGAATAGAATGTTTGGGAACGCGTTTGCCGCCGAATAATCCTGTATCTCCCTTATCGCCGGTTTTTGTGTAAATTTTTGTCATTCCTTAACTTCTTCCTCACCTTATTGTTTAGATGATTTTTTACGGAACGGTAAGCTTTCGACAATAACTTTTATACTTTTACCATTTGAATCTTTAGCTGTTAACTCAGTTCCTTCCTGAAGATATGTGTTCCTGATGTAAGCAAGCCCTATATATTTACCGGACCTTTCCGAATAAACAACTGATGTTACCATACCTGCTTCATGCCCGGAATTATCCGACAAATTATATTGAACATGTTCATCAACCGGTTCAGTAAATGAAACTCCTGTTAAATGTTTTTGCACTTTATCATAAGTATCAAGCCGGGCAATAACTTCCTGCCCTATGTAACATCCTTTGGTAAAGCTAACCAAATCCGTCAGGTTTGCCTCATGCGGGTTATATAAATCGTTTATCTCATTCGGAGCAGCGGGAATTCCTTTATTAATACGGTAACAGTTATAAGCGTCATCGCCAATCAGATTGAAATTAAATATCCCTTTATTCTTCAGCATAAAATCAACAAGTTTTGCAGAATTTTCTGGATTAAGCCAGAGCCAGAATTTAGTTTTACCAATTCTGTCTTTAAGTCTTGCCATGTAAAACAAAACGCCTTCGGAACTGACTGATTTAAATTTGTTAAGTTCTATGTCATTAACAGAATTACCGCAGATAAGTGTCATAAAAGAATCGGCCTGTGGGCCTAAAACTTCAAGCAGTGCATATTTGTCTGAAGGGCCATTCATACTTACATCATCGGTAATAATATATTTTTCAATCCATCTTTTCACTTTAGAGCCATGCGCCCTGCTGCATATAAGTAAATGGCGGTCATCAAAACTTATAATCGAAACGGTATCAATAATCCGCCCTTTTTCAGTTGTTAATATTGTTCGTGAAATTGAATTAGCCTGAACATTTTTCAACGAGTTGGTCGATATCCGGTGAAGGAAATCAAGTACATCTTTGCCCTCAAGTACAAGTATGTTATTACCAGACAAATCTCTAAGCCCAACACCGTCGGTTAAAGAATTAATTTCATCTTCTTTAGAGTTAAAATGTTTAAATATTTTTTTACCTTCAATAACTTCGGGTACAAACCCGGAATTTTCAAAATATTGTAAAAGCGGCTCTATTTTTAATTCAGTGTCAGACATTATATTCCTTGCCTAATAAATAAATTGTAAAATGGTATAATTGATAAAGGATTAAAAAAATAATAATTCCGTATTTTTTTTGCAAATGCTTTATACAAGCAATACGGAAATTATATTACCAGATTTTATTCAGAAAGGTAAAGATAAGAAAAAAATCAATAAGGGCGAGTCTGTCTATGGTTTCGGGTGTTTACATACACACTGTCTTTTACATTCCATACAAACGCTATAGAGTCTTTAACGTATATCCTGTCATTAGTATTATAGATCAGGTATTCATAATAATCAGGGTATTTGTCATTATTTACATTCGCAATATTTCTTTGAAAATCGATACCCTTATAAGTCATTAGCAAATGCGGAAGTTCTTTAAGTCCGTTTACAAGGAAATAGTTATAATCAATATGCCCTATGCCGCGTGCATAATAGAATTCTACTTTAACAAACGGTGTGCCGTTATACGCCCATTTGTCTAATGCCATAAAACTAAAGCCGCCGTGATCAGGTATAACCGATTCCCATATTTTTGTAAACGAATTATTTTCGCATTTAAACAAGGTAAGGAAAAAGAATGCCGTACCGAGCTTTGTACTGTCAAGATCAATAAAGCTTTGATTATATCCTACTATATTTTTCTTCTCAATCAGCCTTTCTGTAGATCTTGATTTTGCAATAACGGCAAACACATACATTCCGTCGCTTTGCTGAGAATATAGCACAGCAGGTCTGGGCAAAGAATAAGTTGTTGTTTTATCTATACTCATCAGGTATGAGCCGCTCGGAAAATTAGCAAGCACATAGGAAGCAAGAGCCAAAGTATCATAAGGATTATTATTGCCGCCCTGCGACTGTTTTACAGCCAGGTTATACTGCTGAATTTGCGCATCTTTTTCGGGTGAAGTGGCAACATCATCACCGGGTGCATGAACTTCCGCACCTTTCTTTCCGCAGGTATAGAACAGGAAAGACATAGATAACATCAATAAAAAGAGAATATACTTTTTCATCGTCTTTCTTTAAAAATGACTTAAACAATCTCAATAATTTTCAACAATTATGCCGCTTACTATAAAGCTAAGAATTGGAATAAAGTTCATAAATCATCCGGAAACAAAGCTTTAAATATTTAATATCAGCATTACTTTACGAAAATTCTTAATTTGTTATTATCAATCTTAGAATCATACAATATTACAAAGAAAATTCTTTCATAAAGAATACGGAACTTATAATTCCAAGCCTGAAGTGATTAAGATTAAAATGCTCATTAGGCGAATGTAAATTCTCATTATTCAGGCCTAGGCCCATTAACACTACAGGAGCTTTTAATTTTTTAGAAAAAGCCGTTACAATAGGAATGGATCCGCCTTCTCTCATATATACTATCTTTTTTCCAAATGCCTTTTCCATAGATTTAGCGGCCGCTATTGTAGCAGGGTTATCTAAGGGTGTAAGTACCGGATACGCACCGTTGAGATTTTTAACTTCAACTTTAACGGATTTTGGTGCAATGCTTTTAATGTATTTTGTAAAGAGTTTGGAAATTTTATTCGGATCCTGATTCGGAACAAGGCGCATGCTGATTTTTGCGGTAGCTTTTGTTGTGATTACCGTTTTAGCACCTTTGCCTGTAAACCCGCCGAAAATTCCGTTACAATCCAATGTAGGCCTTGTCCAAACTCTTTCAAGCGTAGTATAGCCCTTTTCACCTTCAAGAAGTTTAACGCCGGCTTCTTCAGCAAATCTTTTGTCGGAAAATTTCAGCCGTTTAAAATTTTCTTTTTCTTTACTTGTAATTTTCAAAACGCCGTCATAGAAATGCGGAATATTAACTCTTCCGTTTTTATCATGAAGCTTTGCAATCATTCCGGCAAGTATGTTAATAGGGTTAGCTACTGCTCCGCCGTACGTACCTGAATGCAAGTCGGCTTTTGAGCCGGAAACTTCCACTTCCATATAAGAAAGCCCGCGCAGGCCGTAAGTAAGGGTTGGAATTCCTTCATCAAATAAAGCAGTGTCGGATATTATCACTGCATCGCATTTTAAAAGTTCTGCATTATTATTAATGAATGATTCAAGGCTTGCGCTTCCGGTTTCTTCTTCGCCTTCAATAATAAACTTTATATTTAAGGGCAGGCTGCCATCTACTTTAAAGAAGGACTCTACGCTTTTGAAGTGCATAAATATTTGTCCTTTGTCGTCTGTAGCGCCGCGTGCAAAAATTTTACCGTCTTTAATAACAGGTTCAAATGGCGGGGTTTCCCATAATTCCAGGGGCTCGGCAGGCTGAACATCATAATGGCCGTAGACAAGCACCACAGGCTTTCCGGGGGCTCCAAGCCATTCGCCGTAAACAAGCGGATGTCCTTCCGTTTTGAATATCTCCACCCTGCTCATACCCGCGCTGCGCAATTTATCTGCCACATAATCTGCACAGCGGTTTATATCATCTTTATGCTCGGGAAGCATGCTTATGCTTGGTATGCTTAAAAATTCCTTAAGTTCTTCCTGGAATGAATTAATATTATTTTGAATATAATCTATTATTTCCTTCAACTCGTTACTCCTATTAAATTCTTTTTTTATCCAAAACACATATTTTTTTAATGCTTATATTCAAAATCAGGATGGAACTTATTCTATTCATCAATGCAGGCAAATAATATCATTTTCCGGGATGAATTAAATATAATAACCAGGCCAAACCAAGAAATATATAATCAGCAGGTAAAACATAAGAAAATGATTTATAAGTTGGTATTTTAAAACTATTTTATTTTAAATTCAAATCCCCGTAATGCTGTACAAGACAACCCAAAAACATCACCTCTTAGGAGAAGCACACCCGGGTTAATTAACTATTTGAGGCTAAAAACAATTGCTTCTTTGTTAAATTGTTTTTTACTGATGAATTATTATATAAGAATTAAAGCTTTTCTCGCGTATAACTTGTTAAACTTTAGCTGCTTTTATATATTCACGTTATGATTTTATCAATGTATATACTCAGAAATCATGTAGTACCGTTCGTATTCTCCATCATAACTTTGATGTGTATATTCCTTCTACAATTTCTGATGAAATTTGCCGACCGGCTTGTTGGAAAAGGCCTTGATGCCTGGGTAATAATTAAATTAATTACCTTTAATCTTGCATGGATGGTTGTGCTTGTTGTGCCTATGGCAACTTTGGTTGCAACCCTTATGGCATTCGGCAATATGTCCCAGAATAACGAAGTTACAATAATGAAGTCGTCTGGCTCAAGCCTGTACAGGATGATGCTGGCGCCGTTTCTTGCAAGCATTGTTGTGGGTTACCTGCTATTTGTGTTTAATGATGATGTCCTTCCTGATGCAAACCATCATGCTAAACTCTTAATGGAGGATATTTCCAGGCAAAAGCCGACTCTTTCCTTAGAGCCCGGAGTCTTTTCGCAGGAGGTTGCCAACTATGCCATTCTGGTAAAAGGAATAGATAAGAATACAAATTTATTAGAAGATGTTGTAATTTATGATTACACCGATCCTGCCCAGGTTAATATTGTAACTGCACATAAAGGGAAAATATATTTTTCTAAAGACCAGTCTAAATTAATAATGGATCTGTGGAACGGCGAAATTCATCAGTCAAGTGTTAACCAGGGTAATTTGTACAGGAAACTGCTTTTTAATAAACACCGCATCACAATGAACGGCGACCAATTTTCATTTCAGCAATCCGGGCCGGGCGGAGCAAGGGGCGACAGAGAACTTGGCACTAAGGCAATGTATGTTATTGCGGACAGCCTTAACAAGATAAGGGATGTTTCTCATAACAGCCTTCAAAAAGAATCTTCAAAATATCTTTTGTTAAACAACAATAACCCGTTTGCTTCTGCTCAAATGCCAATGGTTAAAATTCATAATCTTGATATTGTTTATAACAGGACAATCGAAAAGATCCGCACATCAAAGAATATAGTCCTTTCCAGTTTCCGGTCTGAGGAATCAATTCAGGATCAGGTTAATTCTTACATGGTAGAGATTCATAAAAAATATGCTTTACCTGTAGCATGCATAGTATTTATTTTAATAGGTGCGCCTCTTGGTGTAATGGTAAGAAAAGGCGGCTTTGGCGTAGCGGCAAGCATAAGCTTATTTTTCTTTGTCATTTATTGGGCATTTTTAATCGGGGGGGAAAAGTTGGCCGATAGAAATCTTATTACCCCCTTCTGGGGTATGTGGTCTGCCAATATTCTCCTTAGCATTGCGGGAATTATTTTAACCACTAAAACAATACAGGAAACTATAATTCTGAATTTCAATTTCCTGAAAAAACTTATACCTAAGCAGTGGAGAAACTTAACACCAGACAACGATATTGTGCAGCCATGAGAAACATTGACGGAAAAGCTTTAAGAAAGTTTAAATGAAAATTATAGACAAATATCTTATCAAACAGTTTCTCCAGACTGTTGTCTTCGGTATAATTTCATTTACTATGATTTTCGTCGTAATTAATATGGTTGAGAATATAGGGAACTTTCTGGATCAAAGCGTACCTTTCCCTATAATACTTCACTATTACCTTGTTTTCAGCCCGGAAATAATAAAATTAATGACTCCTGTCGCTGTTTTATTTGCTGCCCTGTTTACCGTAGGCAAAGCGGCAAACTTAAGCGAATTAACCGCTATTAAAGCCGGCGGGGTAAGCTTATACAGATTTATGGTCCCGTTCCTTATTACAGCCTTTGCCATAAGTTTATTCTCAATTTACTTTTCCGGTTATGTTGTTCCTATGGCTAACGAGACTAAAGAAAAAATTGAGGTAAAGTATCTGGATTCAGGATACAACTACCTCGGCAGTAATATCTTTTTCCAGGATTCAAAAACAAGAATTGTAAGCATTTCATATTTTGATAATTCAAGAAATCAGGCAATTAAGGTAAGCATTGAGGAATTCTCTAAAGATGATCCGACTAATATAATTTCAAGAATTGATGCACAGAATATGACTTATGATACTGTTGCGCATATTTGGACTGCACATAATGGGATTCAAAGGACTTTAACTTCTGACAATCAGAACGCATCCTTCTTTACAACATTACAGCTTAATTACCTGAATTTTAAACCTGAAGATTTATCTTCAAAGCAGCAGAAGCCTGAAAATATGAATCTTAGTGAGCTTAATAAACTAATTGATTCACAAAAACGCGCCGGCAATGATCCCACAAGTACTTTAATAGAATTTTATTCCCGTATATCATTTCCAATGGCAAGCATTATTGTTGTATTTTTCGGCCTTCCTATTTCGGCTAATAAAAGGCGGGGCGGACTTGCAGTACAGGTTGGTGTAAATATTCTTGTTACATTTATTTATCTTGTATTTATGCAGATTAGCCTTGCCTTTGGAAAGAACGGCGCATTAAGCCCCCTGTTAACCGCATGGTCTGCAAATCTTATCTTTCTTGCTGCAGCTTTAATCAATCTGCCCAGGGTACCTCAATAATATTTTAATTATATTATAGCTAACCGGACACAGTATCTGATTGTCGGAATTATTTAATCAATTTTTAGATCTTGCATATATCAGTTAATAATTTCAAGCAATCTGTAGGCATAAAATAATACGCTTAATTTTCCAGAGAGATTTTTTTTTACATGATGGATATAAATAAAGGAATAAAAAGCCGGGCAAGTGCCCGGCCTTATATTATTAAGTATTAAAACTTCCAGCGTGAGTCAAAAGCAACAGAAATGTGTTTTGCAGAATCGGGTTTAAGAAAAGACTGCAAGTCTAAAGTAGCAAGGTTAAATTCCAAAGGCCCTGCAGGAATACCTAAACCAAGTCCCCAGTGAAAACCAAGAAGTCCGCCGAATGAAAAGCCTGTGCGTAACAAAGGAGCGCCATGAGCAGCTTTCCATTCACCGCCGATTGAGACGCGTGTCTTAGTGCTGTTCCCCGGTTCGTCATTAAAGCCCTGATTAATATCCATTGCGACAAGTAAAGTTCCCGGGAAAACACCGTTTTCCCCGAAGTTAAACATATGCGCAGCGCCAAGCCTTAATGTTGTCGGCAAATCGGTTGTAAAACTTCCGCCGGGAACACTGGTACCTTTAAATTTATTCTTAATAGAATCCTGCTGATCCTTATTAGTAACGTCAGTTATTGTATATTGGCCCGTTGAAGTAGTAAGCGCGGTATTTTGGTCCCATTTAATACTTCCTATATCAGTAATTGCCAAAGAAACCGACCAGTTGTTAAATATTTCAGCGCTGAACCCTAAATCAAAGCCAAAGCCTGTACCTGCAGGGCTTGGGAAAGCGCTCATATTACTTTTGCCTGTATCTGTAGAATCAAAGCTGTATTTAACATGAAAATTGCTTGAGAATGCGGACTGTATTACGTAATTAGTATTTAAATTTATCTGGTTATTTGTACCAGTTTGAACACTATTTCCGTTTACCTGTACGCTTTGTGCATATTCATATCCCTGATAAAGTTTTAACGAAATTCCGGCAGTTAATTTATTAAGGAAAGTGCTTTTAATTCCGTCAATTTCTCTTGCATAACTCAGTGAATAATTTCTTAACCACCAGGAATTAAATTTGGTGTCATCAAAATTATAAGTTGAGTTTTTCGGATTACCATTCGTCAGTAATGTTGAAAGAGCCTGGGGCACTGTAACATCACCTTCAATAAAATCGTTTATCGAAAATGCAAAAGCGCCGATTGATGGTTTAAGCCGAATCCCGATTGAAAAAAGTGTAAATGATGCGTTGCCAAAAACTAATCCGCCGCCGTTAAACAACGAATTTAAATTTTGCTTATCATTATCACTTAATACTCTTCCGTGCCCGTCCACCGAACCGAAATAATAGTTTAAATCATTTACAGAAAGGATGTTTGTACCCGCATCTATTGATAAATGAGGCAACGGCAGCACAGTACTGATGTCCACTGTTTCATTTGTATTAAGAAGGTTGGCAGGGTTAATGCCGATAGAATAAACACCTTGCGATATGGCATTAGAGGTTTTCCCAAGGCTCATGCTTCTTGCATCTGTAGAACCCTCAGAGCCGTATTGCGCAAAAACATTTATACTTAAACCGATCGAAACAAATAAGACAATTGCTAAATTTTTCATTATTCTATTCTCCTTCTTATTTCAAATCGTCTGTGTTTACATGATACTTTACGCCGCCATATACGCTTACTTTCAGAACATCATTGGGGCGAACTGTTACATATTGAGCGCCGGTATTTGATTGTAGTGTTGCCGAATAAATAACATGGCGCGCTCTGGAAAGCATCTCAGTCTGCGTGGAATCCAACTGGATTAATAAATTTGAACTTACTAAACCAGTCACTTCACCGCTGGTGTTAACTGATGCTGCACTAAAGGAGAAAGATGAATCAGAACTTCCGCTGTTTTTAAGTGTGAACAATGGTTTAAACAGTGTATCCACTAAAGTAATTGTAAGCCAGGTATCAAGAGGAATACCATTTTGGACGCTTACATTTATGTATGCGCTTTTAGCATCTTTAATTTTCTTACTGTCCTGGTCAGATATATCTATGCCTGCCGTATCCGTAATTACAGATTTTTGAAAAGCTAAAGCGCTTGTTGAAGAAAAACTTGAAGAAAATTTAATTGAATCAGCTACGGCAACAGTTCCTGTCGTACCATCAGGATTCATAATATATTCAGCATTAAGTACCACACTGCTTGGTATAAAACTGATAAAAGAATTTATATTACTGTTATCCTGTGTAAACTGGTGAGAGTAAGAACCATTATTTAATTTAAATGTAAGATTCTGCCCGTCCGTATTGTCTGTTAAATATATCTTGGTACCATCTTCCCGTTTTCCTATTATATTAACATTTTTTAGCTCAAAGCCGAAGGGATTAGAATTTGCAGATATATAGTTAATATTTAAACTCAGATTGCCGTTTTTTAGCGAGACCTTATCCCGGTAATTTGTTGCCTGCCCAAGATTTAATGAGAAAGAATTTGATATAGCGCCCAAATCTTTTGTAGGAAGATAACCGGTTACAGAACTAAAGTAAAAATCAGAGCTGTAAAGATCCATAGTTAAAAAAGCAAGGATTGAACCATTAGGATATGACGATCCTATAATGAATTGTATTTTATCCTGATTTACCGTTTGCTGATTTTGGGGCAGCGTGTAATTATATCCGGCAAGCGGATATTCCATCAGGGAATTATCTCCCGGCAGGGCAGTCAGATGTATGGTAAGTTGATTACCATCTTTAGATATACCCGGCAGGGTCATATTTATATATGCAGTTACTAAAGTCGGGTTGTGAACCTGGAATTTTAATACCCCGCTTGTAAAAACAGCTTTTTGTAATATTGCGCCTTCAGGTATTGGAAGATAAATAGTTACACTTGTATCTATTAAGCTACTAACCGGAATAATATTACCCGGAGAAGACGTTTGTGTAGTTACCTGAACGAATTTGGCAACATCCGTACCCTGGGAGTATGTATTTGATTGTATTACATAAATGCTGTCAGCCGACGAAGTTCCCTGTATAGATATATAATTCTGCTTTTTGATGATATCATTTAATGTATACGTCTTGTTTACAATGGGGACATTAAGATCTACATCCCATTGCGGTGCTTTCAAATCAGTTGGCAAATCAATACAGCCTACAATCCATAGTGATATTAATATCGAAAAGAACACTATATGATAGTTACCGTAATTTTGTTTCATAGGGACTCCTCGTTAACTTGAAAATAATTAATGAATAATAGAAAACCTGCTTGTAATTATTATCTATACAATTATAATTGAAAAAAATTACACTTTGTATTTAAACGAAAAATTTTATGTTACGCACCGCACTTAAGAATTGGATTTTTTATAGGATATTTTACGTAAATATAACCCTTTACATATCCTTTTGCAAAACAAAGATAAAAAGATAATTTGAATTTAATACCTTTATCACAATTATGTAAAATAAAGATTTTACCGGTTTTTCCGGACTTACTTCAATAGTATCATTTTCTTTACTTTATAATAATCGCCGGCTCTAAGAGAATATATGTAAAACCCGCTTGGTAGTATTTGGCTTGCTCCCGGATCCGGAAAACTTACTTTATACGAGCCGGCAGATTGCAGCCGATTTACTAAAACGGTAACCTGCCTGCCCAGCACATCATATACAACAAGCTTTACCGGTATGTACCCCCTGCTTTGCACCGGTATGGAATATTCAATATTTGTAGAAGGATTAAAAGGATTGGGATAGTTCTGGCCCAATGAAAAAGAAGACGGCTTAGTCAGGTCAATTGTATCCGTCATAGATAAATTTTTTAATATGTTATTATTGGGATCAAAAGTGATATAACGCGGGGAACTGTTTACCTGTATCACAAATTGCTGGCTTTGTTCATCATTAAAAACTGTAACAGTAGTATCCCCGTTTACGGTTGTAATTTTTATTTGTACAGGCATACTAAAATATACCGGGTTAGTATTTACCGACTGGCTAATGCCAACCGTAACATTATAAATATTGTTCCCGGCGAAACTGGAATTCCATGACACAG
>JARLHB010000239.1 GCA_031292465.1 Ignavibacteriaceae bacterium | reverse complement strand
TTTTAAGGAATAAAATGAGACGGAATTTTACATTATTTTTTACAGTTTTAGTGTTGTTTTTGTTTACTTCATCGGGGCTTATTTACCCGCAAAACTTTTTAACTACAAGCGGTATAAAAATAGTTGACAAGTACGGCCAGGAAATACATTTTAAAGGTATGGGCCTTGGCGGGTGGCTGGAGCCTGAAGGTTATATGTTTTTAATGTCCGGTTTTGCCAACTCTCCTTCACAAATTCATAAGAAAATACAGGATTTAATCGGGGTTGATAATACAAATAATTTTTACAATACTTTCAGGAAAAATTTTGTAACGGAGTCCGATATAAGAGCTCTTGCAGGCTGGGGGTTTAACCTTGTACGCCTGCCTTTCCATTATAATGTACTAACCCCGGCGGATTCGCCCGGCGTTTATTCCGAAAACGGTTTTGCTATATTCGACAGCCTTATTACATGGTGCCGGAAATATAATATTTATATTATCCTTGATATGCACTGCGCGCCCGGCGGCGAAAGCGACCAGACTATATCAGATTATGATTCATCCGTACCTTCTTTATGGCAGGATACCGCAAAACAAACCAGAACTGTAGATATATGGCGGACTATTGCAGCCCGGTATAAAGACGAGCCCGTAATTGCAGGATATGACCTTCTTAATGAACCCAGATGGGACTTCCCTAACGGCGATAATACCCCTTTACGCAATATGTATGTAAGAATTACTCAGGCAATTAGGTCTGTAGATACCGTACATATACTTTTTTGTGAAGGCAACCAGTATGCAACGGACTTTAGCAAACTTACGCCGCCGTGGGACAGCAAATTAGTGTACAGCTTCCATAAGTATTGGAATGGCAATGACATGAATTCCATACAGGGATATCTTAATTTAAGAACTTCACAGCAAGTGCCTTTGTGGCATGGCGAATCTGGTGAAAATTCCAATACCTGGTATACTGAATGTATTACCTTGTTCCAGCAGAATGATATCGGGTGGTCCTGGTGGACTTTGAAAAAATTCGGCAATGTAAATGATCCTTTATATGTTAATGTTACAACAGATTACACACAATTATTAAGTTACTGGCAGAGCGGGGGAACCAAGCCAACCGTCACTTTTGCCAACAATACTCTTTTAAGAATGGCCGATAATCTGAAGTTTGAAAACTGCGTATTTCAAAAAGATGTGATTGATGCTATGTTCAGGCAAGTTAATGATAATTCAACTTTGCCTTATGCAGATAATACTATCCCGGGAATAATATTTGCCTCAGATTATGATATGGGACGATTGCTTTCCGCTTATAAAGATAATGATTATGAAAATACCGGGGGCTCAAATACAGTTTCTAATGCCGGAGGAGAATATAGAAACGACGGCGTGGATATAGAAACCAGCAGCGACTTTCCTACAAATGGTTATGATGTAGGCTGGATTAACGCCGGGGAATGGATGAAATATACGGTTAATGTTACACAGGCCGGAACATATGATATTGACATACGTTATGCTTCCAACCAATCCGGCGGCCAGATGGCCTTAAAGATGGATGGAAACATTATCAATATTATCAGTACTCCGGTTACCGGAGGATGGCAGGACTGGCAGACTGTTACATTACATAATGTAAAGCTAACAGCCGGTTCTCATCAATTAACCACCCAGTCAATTGCTTCAGGCTACAATTTAAATTGTTTTATCTTTACCTTAATTACAGCTGATGCAGTAAATGATAAGCAGCAGAAATTTGTATATGATTTAGCCCAGAATTATCCCAATCCGTTTAATCCTTCCACAATTATTAAATGGCAGTTGGCTAAAAATAGTTTAGTAACTTTAAAGGTTTACAATATACTTGGCAATGAAGTAGCAACTTTGGTTAACCAATTTCAAAATGCGGGGGAACATTCCGCAACATTAAATATGCAGCAGGGACCAGGCGGCAGGACGCTGGCTTCCGGTGTTTATTTTTACAAATTGCATGCATCCGATCCGTCAGGTAAGACAGGTGATTTTGTTTCCATCAAGAAAATGATTCTAATGAAATAGATTATCTGATTATAAATGTGCGGCTTATTTCTTTTAATAAGCCACACATTTAAACCAGTCTTTTTTATCAAAATAATAAATGTCCTTTTATCAGTTTAATAAGAAATATGCTTTCAGTCAGTAATGAATTTGTCTTTTATTTGATTATGAAAAATTAAACCTAAGAATTATTGTTGGCATTATTTGTGTTCTAACCGGATAAAAAAACGGGTAACTATTTGCAAGTTGATTTTACTTTTTTAGACAGCCTGATTCTTCTTGTCTACCTGATTATAGTTTTAAGCCTCGGCTTTTACTATTCAAGTAAGAAGGAGCAAAGCTATGAGGATTATTTTCTTGCAGGTAGGAAAATGGGATGGATTACAATAGGATTGTCTATTTTTGCTACAAATATTTCAAGTGAGCACTTCATCGGTTTAGCCGGTGCAGGAGCTGCCAGGGGGCTTGCCGTAGGGCAGTTTGAGTTAATGGCCGTTTTTATTCTTATAATACTTGGATGGATAATTGCTCCTATCTACATAAAGTCTGGTGTAACAACTACTCCGGAATTTCTTGAAAAAAGATTTGATCCCTCTCTAAGAAAACCTTTCGCTGTGATTTCAATAATAATTTATATTTTTACAAAAATCTCAGTTTCATTGTTTGCAGGCGGTTTATTATTTTACAAGATGTTCGGGATCAACATATACACTTCTGCAATAATGATTGTACTTTTTACGGGGCTTTATTCCGTGCTGGGCGGCGCAACAGCCGTTATGAAAACCCATATATTCCAGGCGGTTATTCTAATTGTCGGAGCACTGCTGTTAACAATCTTCGGTTTGAAAGCTGTTGGAGGATTTGCAGGGTTAAAAGCAAAATTACCCCCTGATTTCTTTAATATGTTCAAATCGGCAAGTGATCCTGACTATCCGTGGACGGGAGTAATTTTTGGTGCGCCTATTCTGGCATTCTGGTACTGGATAACCGATCAGTATTTTATTCAGAAAATATTATCGGCCAAATCTATTAATGATGCGCGTATGGGATCGCTTTTTGCGGCATTATTAAAAGTAACCCCTATATTTATTTTAGTCCTTCCCGGGCTAATTGCTGCAGCTTTATTTCAGGATGTTAAGGGAGATGAAGCTTATACATCTCTGCTTGCCGCTAATATTCTTCCTCTTGGCATTAAGGGTATTGTACTTTCGGGCCTTCTTGCGGCAATCATGTCTTCGCTGGCCAGTGTTTTTAATACTGTTGCGGTTCTTTTTACCAACGACTTTTATAAGGTTAATAATCCTAATGCTTCCGACAGGGAATTGGTTTTGGTCGGAAGATTAGCTACAACCTGTATTGTAATTCTCGCTATTCTTTGTGTGCCGCTTGTTAAGCTTATAAACTCGCAAGTATATCTTTATTTACAAAGTTTACAGGGATATATCAGTCCGCCTATTACAGCCGTGTTTTTATGGGGATTTATTTTGAAAAAAGTAAATGCAAAAGCTGCAATAGGAACTTTGATAATAGGTGAGGGGATAGGTTTGCTGCGTTTGTTTCTTGAAATGATATACGGAACGAATGTAAGCGGCATGGGCCTTGTTTCAGTTCTGGTTAATATAAATTTCTTACATTTTTCTATTTTCTTGTTTTTAGTTAGTACTTTTATAATTCTTGTCCTTAGCTATGCACCTCGGGGTGAAAAGAAATCTAAAGTATCTTCAATCCAATATTTAGTTCCAAACAGTTTTTCGGAGCTGGCTGTCAGCTTTTCAAACAGCCGTTCCAATGGTTATTTTCGTGTGAATATTGTGATTTCGGCATTTATTCTATTGGTCATTATAGGTCTCTGGAGTTTGTGGTTTTAGCTATTGGTTTATTTAAGTTCATATAATTAACTATCAACTAACAAAATAAAGGAAGATAACACATGAAAAAAGTTATTTTACCTATTCTTATTTTTGTCCTCACATGGTCTATTAAATCTTTCTCTCAGGACGTCATGATACAAAGCTTTGATAATTTTAAGGCTGATACAAGTTTTTCATGGACATCCAATGTTGAGGGCGGAAATAGTTATTTCAGGGTATCCCAGGATTCAACAGATTTCAAGGAAGGGGCCGCTTCTATGGTCATTTCCACTGAAATTGATTCACTCCACGCGTGGGGAAGTTATTCGCAGCTTATTTGGTCGGCTCCTACCGGAACATCTTTGGACTGGAGTTCAAGCGATACATTAAGGCTGTGGATAAAAATTGTTAAAGCTCCGGTTTATCCTCAGTACATGTCTTTCAGAATTCAGTTAAGGGATAACGGCGCTACAGGAACAGATGCACAGGAAACATACATTTATCAGAATGATGTTTGCCTTGATGCTGCAGGAGACTGGTTCCTGTTAAAAGTTCCATTGCATCAAATAAATTCTCAGAGCCGTACAGTTACTCCTGGTGACAGCGGTTTTGTAGTAGCTCCCGGAAGCTGGGGTGGTTTTACATACAATGATGATAAACTGAATATTGATAAAATTACAGGGTGGAACATTGTTTGTGTAACTACTACTACTTCTTTGAATCCAAATCCGCCGGCAGGTTTTACAAATGTTCCTGCGGATTCTTTAGTTATGAAGATTGACGGATTTATGAGAACCGGTAATAAACCTGTTCCTATGGTAATCTTTAACGGTATAACAGTATCTAATTTCTGTTCCGGCTGGACATGGGGCAATGCGGCATTATCAGTTGCAGAAGGCGCCGGCCCTGTTGCGAATTCTAATGCAGTTCAGTGGATTATGGGCGACCAGTATAATAACGGCTGGAATGGCATCGGCTGGAATATTGCTCCTGCTTTCAATCTTTCCGGCAGCTGGGCTACAGACAGCTTAAAATTTATGATGAAAACTAATGCTGTCGCGGATTCTTTCAGAGTACAATTGGAAAACGGCGTTGGCAAAGTTGGTTATATATTTAATTCACCTGCTGATACAAACTGGCATCAGTACTCATTGCCTTTGCGGGATTTTGTTACTGAAGACGGTGCTACAGGTTTTGACCCGGCTGGCGTTAGTGTATTTGGTTTTATGAGCCAGCATGACAGTGCATTAGGCATTGCAGGTAAAACTGTATTATTTACAAATGTATGGACTGGTAATCCAGTGCTTGATGTTATTCCTCCTGCTGCACCTGCAGGCGTTTCTGTAGTTAAAAATAGTGACTACACAAATACAATAATATGGACAGATGTTCCGGGAAAAACAGATGCAACTTATAATATTTATTATTCATTAAATCCTATTACAGACATTACAGCTTCCGGCGTGGAAGTAGCTACAACCGGCGTAGTTCCAGGTATTGAATACTACGTACACCAGTTAAAAGCTCCGGGCACAGACCAGTCTGTTTCTTATTACTATGCGGTTGTTTGCAAAAGCGGCGCAGGAATTATGGGTGTACCTGGTGGTAGTGGTTCCGCAGTTACTAATACAGCTAAGGGCGTAACGGATATAAACCCGACAGCTCCAGCTAGTTTTGTGGCAGACGGGGACCTTACAGAATGGGCTAATATTAAACCGTTCAGATTATATACCAGCGATCATAGCGGAACACCTGTATCAAATTCCAAGATATCAAGTGATACCGTTAGTTCCGGCGATATTTATATTGCCGTTGATAAAGATTATCTATATGTAGCTGCCCATATTAACACAAACAATATATACACCGGTTCATCAACGTCATATCAGAATACTTCATTTGATTTATTACTTGGATTATATGACTGGCATGGTGCATCTCATACATCACTATTAACAGGTGCAAAACCGGATTATCATTTTAGATTCTGTTTTGACAGGGTACTTGTTGATAATAATGGCACAGACTCTCTTGAAGTACCTGGTGCAAATTATTTCTGGGGTTCAAGATTCCCCGATCCGTTGGCAGGTTATAATGTAGAAGCAAAAATTGCCTGGACAGACATTGCCCATAAACGCGCAGGCAGTACTTATACCGGAACAGACAATGTTTTTGTACCTGCAGTGGGAATGAGAATTCCTGTAGATATAGAATTAAACAGCGTTACTGAAGGCGCTACAGCAAGAGACGGACAGTTGGATTATTCTCCAATTGCACAAGGGAACTCATGGAGCAACGTTGCACTTTGGGCTTATACATGGATTGGCGACCAATGGACTACACCTGTAAAAGACACGAAACAAACTGTCTATTCATACAAGTTGTCACAAAATTATCCTAATCCTTTTAACCCTACCACGAATATCCAGTATTCAATAGTAAAGTCAGGTCATGTTACTCTTACTATATACGATATCCTCGGTAGAAAAATAGCTACACTGATTAATCAGAATCAGGAAGCTGGTAATCACACTATCAATTTCAACGCTTCAAGGTTTGCAAGCGGTGTTTACTTCTATAGAATTGAAGCCGGTGATTTCACCAGTGTTAAAAAGATGATGCTCCTTAAGTAATAATTATAAAATGTGGTCCCGGTTCTTCGGGGCCACATCTTTTGTTCTAGTATGAAATTGATCGTAGAATAAATTATTAGCAATATATTTTTAATGCTTAGTGAAAATTAAAGTCGGTTTAAATAAAGGCCGAAAAATAATTCCGGTATGAACTAAGCTGGAAAATTAAATAAGAGTGCTAAAAAAGTAGGATTATTAAACTGGTTAAAAATTATTTGATATAAATTCTTTTACTATTTTGGAAGAAGATAATGTGTAATTATAACAATCTGAATTTATTTAACTCCGGGAAAGCGCAGGTTGAAATTAAAAGCGCATTCCGTAGAAAGAAATTCTTTATTCAGAAACTGCGGAATATAACTTTTGTATTATTCCTTTTTATTATTTCCGGCAGTTTAGCATATGCAGGAACAACCGGAAAAATTGCCGGTAAAGTAACTGATTCCCAAACCGGGGAAGCTGTTGTTGGTGCAAATATTATTATAGAAGGCACATACATGGGTGCAGCAGCGGATGTTGACGGCTATTTTTATATAAATAACGTTTCCCCCGGTGAATATACCGTAGTAATCAGTGCAATTGGTTATGATAAAGTAACCGTGCAAAAAGTTCCTGTAAAAATAGATTTAACATACAGGCTCGATGTAAAAATGAGCCCCAAAGCAGTTAACGCTAAAGAAGTTGTAATTACTGCAACAAGGCCTCTTGTGCAGAAAGATTTAACATCAACTTCCGTTACTGTATCCGCAAACGAAATTAAAATGATGCCTGTAGAAAGCGTCGGACAAATTATAAACCTTCAGGCTGGTGTTGTCGGCGGACATTTCAGAGGCGGCCGTTCCGGTGAAGTTGCATACCTTGTTGATGGTTTATCCGTTACGGATGCTTATGACGGCTCTCTTCCGCTGCAGGTTGAAAATTCTTCCATTCGTGAAATGGAAGTTATAAGCGGAACTTTCAATGCTGAATACGGCCAGGCTATGTCCGGTGTTGTTAATATTGTTACGCAGGACGGCTCGCAGCAATTTCACGGATCACTTTCTGCTTATGCAGGTGATTATGTAACACAGCATACGGATATTTTTCCGAATGTAGGCAGGCTTACTTCTTTCAGAACAAAAGATTATGAATTTAGTTTAAGCGGCCCTACTAAAATATTAAACCCCTTAACATTCTTTGTTACAGGCAGATATTATAACGATAAAGGTTATTTATACGGCAGAAGAATTTATACTACTGCTGATAAAGCCCCATATGAATTAAAAGATGCAGATGGTAATGCCATCCTTGATCAAAACAATAACCCTATTTATATAATTACGCATACTGGTGACAGCTCATTTGTCCCGATGAATCCGACTGAAAGATATTCCATAAATGGTAAGCTTACATATTCTCTTCCGGAGTTAAAATTTACGTACAGTGTATTCTGGAATAAAGATTGGAATAAGTATTACGATCACGCATGGTCATGGACCCCGGATGGCACAATGAATTATTATATGAAAAACTGGATCCATAGTTTCCAGATTTCACATATCCCTTCACAAAGTGTTTACCAGACATTAAAGTTTTCTGTTAACCGTTATGATTACCGCGGTTATGCTTATGAAGATCTTTATGACCCGCGTTATGTAGATCCTTACCAGGGCGATCCTATTTCAAATTATACATTTCAATCCGGCGGACAGCAGTCAGGGCGTTATGAAAGAGAAACAATTGAGAGCATTTTACAATGGCAGTTAAACGCACAGGTCTCAAAATTACATAAGGTAGCTCTTGGAGCTGAATTAGAATGGTATAAATTATATAATCATAGTTACACTTTAGTTAACCTGACCCCTGCCGATACATTTGAAACTCTCGGCTACCGTCAGCTTGGAACAGTGGATAACCAGGCATATACAAAATATCCTACTACTTTTTCTGCTTACGTTCAGGATAAAGCAGAATATGATATTATGATTATTAACTTTGGTTTACGTTTTGATTATTTCAAAGCCAATTCCCGTTACCTTGCTGATTTAAGAAATCCATTAAAGGATACAAATTTTACAAATGCAGGCAGGATGGTTGAAGCTACTGCAAAAATGCAGTTAAGCCCGCGTTTGGGAATATCTTTCCCGATTACTGATAAAGGAATAATTCACTTCTCTTACGGGCATTTTTTCCAGATACCAAATTTCTCAAACTTGTATGTAAACTCTGATGAAATAGTAACAACAAGCTCTTCTTTATCATCTGTTTTAGGCAATCCGGATCTTAAAGCTCAGAAAACTATAATGTATGAAGTTGGATTGCAGCAGGTGCTTGCCGGCGATTTGGCTCTGGACTTTACGGTTTATTACAGGGATATACGAAATCTTCTGGGTATGGAAATTATTAATACCTACCAGGGAGTTAATTATGCAAGATATATAAACAGAGATTACGGCAACGTTAGAGGATTTATTATTACTCTTGATAAGAGATTTTCCGACTTCTTCAGCACTAAGTTAGATTATACGTACCAAATTGCTGAAGGCGATGCTTCTGATCCAATGTCGGTCTTCTATAACAACCAAACAAGCCCTCCTGTTGAAACAAACAAAACATTTGTCCCATTAGATTGGGATCAAAGGTCAACATTAAATATTTCTTTCAATTTTGGCCAGGCTAATAATTGGAATTGCGGCTTGATTTTTAATTACGGTTCTGGATTCCCTTATACAGAAGACGTAAGGGTCTCCCAGGGTGTAAGATTTGAAAACGGCGGATTAAAACCTGCCACATATAACGTTGATTTACGGGCTGAAAAATATTTTAATTATCATGGAATTGATTTAAAAGTATTTCTTCTTGTTTATAACCTGCTGGATACAAAGAACGAATGGAATGTTGACGCTGCCAGCGGTAGAGCAAATGTAGACCTGTATACAAATATTGCCGGAACTTTATATGGGTTAAATACTATACAACAGTATGTAAACAACCCGGGTAATATATCAACACCAAGGCAGCTTCGTATTGGTGTAGGCATCGGATTTTAGAATAATCGAGTAGGAGATTACAGAATGAAATTCAAATTTATATATATACTTTTTTTATTTGGCTTATGTGCTAATATAAATTTTGCACAAATTGATGTCGGCCAGCCGGATCCAAGAATTCCACTTTACAGGCAGGACCCTTACGGCAATTTTTCTTACCGCAGGCAGGGTATTATGGTTGGCAACAGGATTAATACATTATTTTATAATGACGGTGAAGTAGGTAAATGGGAATTCTCGCCAACTGTTGAATGGCCTGCAGGCAGCGGACATAACTACCTTGACGGCCAGGCAATTTTGATTGGCGCTAAGGTTACTACCCCAACGGGTAAAAGAATAAACCCAATAATTTCCTCTTACCGTGAAGAATATAGTATGGATCCGGTAACTCAGGTGCCGTGGGGATTAGAACCGGTTCCCGGTTACTTTAATGCTTCCGGTACAAGCCCGGCTATGAGTATAGACTCTACGTCTTATCCGACCTTTTGGCCGGAAGCATTGGGTTTGGATGCATCATGGAATCATAAATGGTATGGATACTTTGGTAAAAATGTAATGAATGCAGACTTTGAAACATTTTTTGTGATGGATGATTCTAAGGACAAAAAATTTGTACAAGCGCCGTTTAATTACTATCCTCTTGCCAGCGATTCCAACCGCGGGGGACTTGGATTAAGAGTTGAAGTTCGCGGTTTCCAATGGTCTCATGTTTTGGCTGAAGATATTGTCTTTTGGCATTATGATATTGTTAATATCTCCGACCATACTTATGACAGTACGGCATTCGGTTTTTATGCAGATCCAGGTATTGGAGGAGCCAATGCTACAGAGCCGGGCAACAGTGCATATTTTAATACTGTATTAGATATGTCTTATACATGGGCTCCTTCCGGTCTGGGAAATCCCGGGAACTGGAAGACAGGTTATTTGGGATATGCTTATTTGGAAAGCCCCGGTAATCCTTTTGACGGTATTGACAATGATCAGGACGGTATGATTGATGAAAGAAGAGATGATAATATTGATAATAACCATAACTGGGTTGCTTATTCAGATTTAAATGGAAACGGTAAATGGGATTCTGATGAACCGTTAAATGATGATGTCGGCAAAGACGGCCTTGGCAACTGGGACCCAAGTTATACCGGACCGGATGAAGGAGAGGGTGACGGATTGCCAACACACGGCGAGCCTCATTTTGATGAACTTGATAAAGATGAATCAGACCAGATTGGTTTGACAGCGGTTTCTATTTATGTCCTTTCTGATAAAGGCCCTACGGGCGGCTGGCCTAAAAATGATGATGTTATGTGGTCTAAAATGAACAGCGGATTCAAAGATACCTTAATTCAGAATGTTAACATAAGTATGGTATTCTCTTCAGGTCCGTTTATACTTGGTAAAGGGCTGCGTGAAAGATTTTCGTTAGCAATTGTTATGGGAAATGATTTGAGTCAATTAGTTTTCCATAAACAAACCGTGCAGCAAATTTACAATGCTAATTATAACTTCTCAAAACCTCCTTACAAACCTTTTTTAACAGCGGTTGCAGGAGACAAAAAAGCCTTCTTATACTGGGATAATAAACCTGAACAGTTTAGAGATTCATTTCTGGGCTTTCAGGATAAGAATCCTAAAGAGGGATACAGAAAAGCTTTTGAAGGTTATACAATTTACAGAAGCCTTGAACCTCAATTTGAAGATGTAAAATTAATAACCGACTCTCAGGGTGAACCAACGTACTGGAAGCCTATTGCGCAATTTGATTTAGTTGATACATTATACGGCCCTGATCCTGTTGGTATAAACGGCGCAAGGTTCTGGCGCGGCAGCAATACAGGGTTGCAGCATTCATATGTTGATACTACTGTGGAAAACGGAAAAACTTATTATTATGCAGTATGTTCTTATTCAATCGGCGACTCAGCATATAATGACAATACAGGCCTGCAGCCAACAGAATGTTCAAAAATTATTCGTCAGGATTATGCGGGCAATATTACATTTGTTGATGTAAACTGCGCTGTTGTAATTCCAAATAAACCTGTTGCCGGTTATGTTCCGCCGCAAATAAGCGGAGACTTAACTAAAGTAGCTAGTGGGCTTGGCACAGGTTCTATTACCAGCTTAAATATTTATAATCCTGCTGTTATAAACGATGGAGCACAATATAGTATAAAATTTAATGCTTCCGGCACTATTCCCACATACTATACTTCTTCCTATAATGTTGTTAGAAGTTATAGAGGAGTTGTTGATACTATCGAAAGCAATGTTGACGCAACAACGTTCGGCAGTACCATATACAGCCCGCCTTTTGACGGAATGGTATTCTCATTTTCCAATGATACAACGGTTACTGTAGATTATTCATTAACAGGATGGTATGTTGGCAAGAGTAATCTTATGATGGTTGTTGTCCCGGATAATACATCATCATCATTAGATGTTACCTGGCCGACCAACTATGAAGTGGATTTCTTTGACCATACTGTAGCCACAACTCCATATAATAAAATACCTGTTAGTTTTATTGTAACCGACCTTGTTACAGGTGATACAGTAAAGACAGAAGTTTTGGATGTTGATAAATCAAAGACCTTAACTACCGGCGATGATATAATATTTATTCAGCCAATAGGGAAAACGGTTAAATATTCGTGGAGGATACATTATCTTCCGCCGTTTGACCCGTCTCAAACACCTGTGCTGCCTCAGGCGGGAGATAAATTCCGTATTTACACTAAGAAGCCATTTGCAAATGGTGACTATTTTACCTTTACAACAAAGGCGCAATCTGTTAATAATTCTGCTGCCAATAAAAACCTTGCAAATATTCTGGTAGTACCTAATCCTTATATATCAACGGCTACATGGGAAGCCAGAACGTTATATGCAACCGGGCGCGGTGAAAGGAAAATAGATTTTACCAATCTGCCGGCAAAATGTACGATAAGAATCTATACAATTGCAGGTGCGCTGGTAAAAACACTCTACAAAGATGATTCAAATTTAAATAACGGCGGTGCCATATCATGGAATTTAGTTTCTGATGATGGAATGGACGTTGCTTATGGAATGTATATATTCCATGTAGATGCACCTGGCATTGGCGAACACATCGGCAAATTTGCTGTAATTAAATAGCGGAGACAAAAGATGAAATTTAGGTTATTAATAATTTTATTTGCATTAGTCTTAATCTCTTCGACAACATTTTGCCAGAGTGATTTTGTTTCTAATGTTTCAAAAAAAGGAACTACAGCGGCGCCTTTTCTGGAAATCGGCCAGGGAGCAAAAGCAACTGCTATGGGCAGCGCATTTGTCGCTGTTTCGGACGATCAAAGTGCTTTTTTCTGGAACCCGGCAGGCCTTGCCAAAATTGACGGCGTTGGTATTATGTTTGACCATACTAATTGGATTGCAGATATAGCTTATAATTATATTGCCGCAAGTTATAATATGGGGGGGATGGGAACTATAGGCTTCAGCTTTACTTCCTCATCTTACGGAGATATGAAAGTTACTACTGTGGATGCGCCAGAAGGTACGGGACAGGTTTTTACTGCCAGCGATATTGCATTCAGTATCGGGTATGCAATTAACCTTACTGATAACTTCTCAATAGGCTTTAACCCCAAAATAATTTATCAGTCAATTTGGGAAGACAATGCCGTAGGATTTGCAATGGATATCGGAACTTTGTATAAAACACCTTTTGACGGTATTGTACTCGGCATGTCAGTATCAAATTTTGGTACTAAAATGCAGATGCAGGGAAATACTTCTCTTGTAACTTATGACCCTGATTTGAATACGTCCGGTAATAACGGGAAAATTCCCGCGTACTTAAGTACAGATTATTGGTCATTACCGTTAATATTCAGAGTAGGTTTATCATACTGTCCGATTTCAACTGAGAAACATAAAGTAACTATTGCTGTTGATGCTCTGCACCCAAGTGATAATTACGAGAGTTTAAATGTCGGAGGTGAGTATGTTTTTGACGACCTTATTGCTATAAGAGGAGGTTACAAATCTTTATTCTTAACCGATTCCGAAGAAAGGTTTTCTCTTGGTTTTGGCCTAAAGCAAATATTACTCGGCAATATTGCCATCCATTTGGATTATGCTTACCAGGACTTCGGACGCTTAAAAGACTATCAAAAGTTTACTGTTGGAATTACTTTTTAATGAGAAATTTAATTACTGCGCCTGATTCAACTACTATTGCAGGTACCTTTGGGAAGTGGATATTTATTTCAAATAACCAGGGAACATGTTTGGCGCAAGATAATACCGGCCTGATTACAGAAACATCAGGCCATGGTATTTTTATTTCAATAAATAATGAAACAACCCGGTTTCCTATTGACACTTGCCCGGCGGATGTCTATATTTATTTTTTAACAGTAAGTGATTCAAAATTGTTTGCCGGGTCCTTAAACGGGGAAGTTTGGAGCAGGCCTATTACAGAAATAGTTACTGCAGTTAAGGATAAGGCAAAGAATGAACTTGTAAGTAATTATCAGCTTAATCAAAATTATTCTAACCCATTTAATCCTATAACTACGTTTAGCCGGCAGCTGCCGCTAAGCGGTTTTATTGCATGTAGTATGCAAAAGGCTGTAAGCAAAGTTATTTCTCAAACAATGGTCTTGTGTCATGCGTATGTCTTTGCTAATTAATGGCTATTGCCGTTTTCGGCAAGACTGTAGATATAAAGAAAATAATTTTGATGAAGTAAAAATGTTTTATCTAATTCTGAACGAATATAATCTGGAAGGAAACAGAACAAATGTGGAGTAAGGGTAATAGGGTAATAATTTATTTAACAACAATAGTAATTTTCTGTATTTCATTTAACTTATCAGGTAAAGATAAAAACGATAAGGATGAAAAGGTAATAGATAAAAAGGTAAAGCTGCTTCTTTCCAAAATGACGCTTGAAGAAAAAATCGGGCAAATGACTCAGATCTGTTTGCAGGCCGTTTCAAAAACTCAGGGAACAACAACTCAAAAGCAGGAAACTGATTTAGTTAAATTAAAAGAAG
>JARLHB010000238.1 GCA_031292465.1 Ignavibacteriaceae bacterium | reverse complement strand
TATTGGGAGGGGCATGATTGTTACTTTACTCCGTACTATGCTGATGGTATAATCCGACAGCTAACCGAGATGGGGTTACTTAACTTCACTATACTTGGCGGCAAATTCAAACGCGAAACTACAAAATACCTGCTTGCAAATAATCTTAATATAGACTTTATGGGAGAGCTATTTAATTACGATTTAGTTTATACATGCAGTGACCTTATAGTTCCTAAAAATATTTTAGGCAGAAGACTGATACTTGTTCAGGAAGGAATGACAGATCCTGAAAACTTTATGTATCATCTTGTTAAGAAGTTTAAGCTGCCGAGGTATCTTGCAAGCACTTCAACTACTGGCCTGTCGGATACATACGATTATTTTTGTGTAGCTTCGGAAGGCTATAAGGAATTCTTCTTAAGTAAAGGGATAAAAGAAGATAAGCTTGTTGTAACAGGATTACCGAATTTTGACAACTGCATTCAGTATTGTAAAAACAACTTCCCTTACCGGAATTATGTCCTGGTTGCAACATCCGACTCAAGAGAAACATTAAAATATGAGAACAGGAGAAAATTTATAAAAGATGCTGTTGAAATAGCAGCCGGCCGGCAGTTAATATTTAAACTCCACCCGAATGAAAATGTAAAACGGGCAACAAGGGAAATAAAATCATTAGTCCCTGATGCGTTAGTTTATTCAAAAGCTAACATAAACGAGATGATTGCAAACTGCGATGTGCTGATAACGAAATATTCAAGCGTTGTTTATGTGGGTTTAGCCCTGGGGAAAGAAGTATTTTCTTACTTTGATATAAAACAGCTTAAAAAACTGCTTCCCGTTCAGAATAACGGTATGTCGGCATTCTATATAGCTGAAGTAGGAAGATTATTGCTTGACGACAAGAAATATTATAATACAAAAACAAAAGAGTTGCAGGCAAAATCAGGCCTCAACTTTATTAATAGACTTTCTAATAAATCCAAAGGTAAATATTATGAAATCTATCCATCCAAAATTTCTTTTTAACGCTATTATTTTCCTTCTTATCGGCGTGTTATCCATTATACGGAAAGAACTGTTTGAAACAGTAATATCGTTCACATTCTTAGGGTTGTTTCTATCGCTGAATCTGTTATTAAGGAAAAAAGAGGACGAATATTTAGTTTGAAAGTTTTGTCAATAAATAGGAATAATAAAGCAATGAATCTCGTCACGGTAGTGCAGGCAAGGATGAAGTCAACACGTCTTCCTTATAAAGTATTAATGGATTTAACTGGAAAGCCTTTGCTGGTAAGAGTTGTAGAAAGAATTACCGCATCAAAGGAAAGCGGGACGGTAGTGGTGGCAACAACAACCGATTCATCCGACGACATAATATATGATTTATGTACAAGAGAAAATATTAATGTATTCAGAGGCGACCCGGCTAATCTGCTGGACCGGCATTACAAAGCGGCTTTTCAATATAAAGCAGATGCGGTGGTTAAAATCCCTTCCGACTGCCCGTTGATTGACCCCAGGGTTATTACAAAGGTGATACAATATTACAAGGCCAATCATTCATTCTTTGATTATGTAAGCAACCTGCATCCGGCTACTTATCCTGATGGAAATGATGTTGAGGTTATGAGTATGAATGCGCTTGAAGAAGCCTGGAATGAAGCAGATAAAAACTATGAACGGGAACATACTACTCCGTTTTTTTGGGAAAACCCGCACAAGTTTAACATCGGCAATGTTTATTGGGAAACCGGTAAGGACTTATCAATGATCCACCGGTGGACTATTGATTATGAGGAAGATTACTTCCTGATAAAAATTATATATGAAGAATTATATAAGAAAAATCCGAATTTTTCTATTCAGGATATATTGCTATTGATGGAGCAAAAGCCTGCATTAAAAAAAATTAACGAAAAATATGCGGGAGTTAACTGGTACAGAAATCATTTAGATGAATTAAAAACTATTACGCGGTCTCAAACGAAAGTAATTTGAAAAATATATGGATATAAACGAATTGAACAGCCTGCAGGAAACTGCCTTTAAGGTAAGAGAACATATAATTAAAATGTCTGGTAACGGAGGCTGCTTTATCGGGGCATCGTTATCATGCACAGACATTTTAGTCTATTTATATAAAAGATTTCTAAATATAAATCCCTATAACCTTGACGATGAAAATAGGGATTATTTATTCCTTTCAAAGGGGCATGATGTACCTGCATTATATGGGGTATTGGCAGAAACCGGGATTATTGACAAAGCAAGATTAAAAAATCACCTGAAATTAAATGATGATATATACTGGCACCCGAATAAAAAAATCCCGGGCATAGAATTTCATTCCGGTTCGCTCGGCCATCTGCTTTCAGTATCAATGGGTGTAGCTTATGACTGCATGTTAAAACGTAAGAACAATAAGATTGTAGTAATACTTGGCGACGGTGAATTAAATGAAGGTTCTAACTGGGAAGCCATACTGGTTGCCGCTGCACTGAAGCTAAACAATCTGCTTGTAATTATTGACAGGAACCAATTTCAGGCGAATATAAGAACTGAAAAGTTAATTCCTCTTGAACCGTTGGAAAGAAAATTTGAAGCCTTTGACTGGGAAGTAATTACATGTAACGGACATGACTTTCTGAGCCTTGAAGAATCCGTTTCTAATATATATATGTCCTCGCAGAGGCCTTCTGTGGTTATAGCTGATACTATAAGAGGCAAAGGGCTGCCGAGCATAGAAAATAAAGCGGACAGGTGGTTCTGCAACTTCTCTGATGCGGAAATAAAAGGCTTGTTAAATGAACTTCACACAAAAGAAAAAACACAACTTGTTTCAGAAACATTAATAGTAAGATAGAATGACATATATGACATACGAAGATTTGCTTATAAAAATAATTGAAAATAACCAGCGCTTCATGGTGTTGACTGCGGAAAACCGTGCCGCAATCAGGAACTTACCCGAAAGGATAGGAAAAAGATTTCTTGATGTGGGAATAGCCGAACAAACCTTAATAGGAATGTCAGCCGGATTAGCTCTGCGCGGAAAAATTCCCATTGTGCATTCTCTTGCATCATTTTTAACTATGCGCGCTTTCGAGTTTGTAAGGACGGATATAGGAATACTGAACCTGCCGGTAAAGTTAGTCGGCGGAGTACCGGGCTTTCTATCGGAAGCAAACGGGCCTACACATCAGGCAATAGAAGATATTAGCTTAATGCGGGGCATACCGGGCATGAATATTTTCTGTCCCGCAGATGAAGAAGATTTGCTTCTCGGGCTGCCGAAGGTGCTTGATTCAGAGTCGCCTTTCTACATCCGTTATAACAACAGGAAACCTGCTGTCATTCATGACGCAGATTTTGAAATCGGCAAAGCAGAAGTGATTTCAAAAGGGCATGACGTTACAATCCTTACCTACGGTTTTATGCTTGAGCAATGCCTTCTCGCAAAGAAAATTTTGGAAAAAAACGGTTATTCAGTGGGACTAATAAACCTGCGTACGTTAAAACCTATTGATACAAAAGAAATTATAAAAGCATTACACAGATCAGATTTAGTGGTAACAGTAGAAGACCATTTTATAACAGGTGGCTTATATTCTATTGTATGCGAGCTTATTGCAAAAGAAAAAATCGAAGTAAGCCTGCTGCCGGTTGCATTAAAAAACAGATGGTT
>JARLHB010000237.1 GCA_031292465.1 Ignavibacteriaceae bacterium | reverse complement strand
TGAAACTTCCTGTGCTTTCCTGTCAAAAGCCTCTGCCGTAGGAATGTGAAATAAAGTTGTAAAAAATAATACGCTGAAATAAATTGCACCGTATATCATTACTATCTTCAGGAATTGATTTAACATCGGGGAAAATTGCTGTACAACCTGGTTATGTATGTTATCTGAAGAGCCGCTGACAAGATTGGTAAAAAACAAAATGGAAATTATTATTGAAAGTACCAGCAGTGCTACTTTTTCTTTCTTTACAATAAAAGCAATCCATGAAATTTTTATCGAATTTATGACTATTAGCAGGACGGAAATAATAAGGAAGGTTTCCTTAATATAATTTGGCTCTATTACTTTATTAAATAAATTTGCCGCGCAGGTAAGTGCAAAAAAGGCCATCATTGTATTAAAATACGTACTTACATTTTTCTTCTGCCGGTAAAAATAAAGTTCCCTGAATGCCAGGAATACTATTACAAGAGAAATTAATATTACATAAGAATAAACAAATGTTATAAGATTTGATACCAGCCCGGGGTTTATAGCCATTCCCTCGGCCTTTGTCATTAAACTGCTTAATATGGAATCGGCAAAAGTTAAAAGAAAAAATATTACTGCATTCAGTATGCCTATGTTCATAACAAACGCAAGCGGATTAACTGATTTTGATTTAACCAAATCCAGCAAATAAACAAATAACGTTGTAAAAGTTAACCCGACTAATATTTCGTTTATTATTATTAAGATTACAGCGTCGGGCGAGTAAAATGCCAACCTAAATACAAATAAAAGTATCGTAAGGCCTATAAAGGCTCTAAGTTTAGTACTGGCTTCAATTTCCAGTCCGTATATTTTAAGAGATTTTAAGTTCAACAATTATTCCCGTTTAAGAAAATTTTAAGGATAAACTCTCAGAAATGGCCCAATAATAATTATAAGCTATCCTTCTAAAGTTAAATTACGTTAAAAATTGATTTTTGTAAAGAAAAGTATGGATAAACGGGGAAAATTTAGGATGGGTGCAAAACATTCGTGGTGTAAATTCCCGGCTGCCTAAAGAGCATCCGGAATTAGGGGAATTATGTACTTATTAAAGTTATTTTATCCTTTGCAATTTTGTCCGGTTAGAGAAATCAACCCGGCTTGCGTACAGTAAATATAAATTTCGATCCCTTCCCTAATTCGCTTTCGACCCATATTTTACCATTATTTCGTTCAACAAATTCTTTACACAGCGATAATCCAAGCCCGGTCCCTTTTTCTCCTGCTGTTCCAATAGTTGTAAAGGGCCTGTTGCTGTTAAACAATTCTGAAGATTTACCGGGTTCCATTCCAATTCCGGTATCCTGTATCGATACTTCAACAAAATCATCGCGCTTAATTGATGAAACAATTATCCTTCCACCTGCCTGAGTAAATTTAATTGCATTTATTACCAGGTTTTGTATAACCGAAGGAAGCATATCAACATCAGCATAAACCAAAGTACCGGCATCAATATTATTGGACATGGAAATATTTTTCTTCAACGCGCTATCATTTGATATTTCTATTATTTTATTTGTAAAATCATAGAGATTAAGATTTTCCGGGTCATATTCAATTAAATTTCTTTGCATCATAGACCATTGAAGTAAATTTTCAAGAAGCCCATAAAGACTTTTTAAGTTGTTATTTATACCGAAGCTAAATGATACTATCTCTTCATGCGACATTCTCTCAATTTCAGTAGCCAGCAATTCCGAAGTGCTTAGCAACGACTGGAAAGGGCTTCTTAAATCATGCGCAATTATTGAAAAGAATTTGTCTTTGGTAGTATTAAGCTCTTGAAGCTGCTTGTATTGCTGTTGAATAATTAATTCAGCCTGTTTGCGTTCGGTTATATCACGTTCTACATACAATATGCTTGTAGGATTGCCTGCAGCATCAAGCAAAATACTGGCTTTTACATCTATGTAAAAACGGCTGCCGTCTTTTTTTATAGCCAGATATTCAGTAAGCCTGTTGCCGCTTTCACCGGCAATTAATTTGCGCATATTATCCTTCAACATTTGATGATTTGTAGAATCAATAAAATTAAAAATAGACTTTCCTATTTTTTCATCCATTTCTTCAGTAGAGTAGCCATGCATTCTAACAAGTTTTTCGGATATAAGTTTTATTGTCCCGTCTAACGATGTCATTCCTATACCATCCGGAGATGCTGATATTACGGCTTCCCATTCCCTGCTGCTTTGCTTTAAAGCCTCTTCTGCAATTTTCAGTTCGGTAATATCGGTCATGAAGTTCAACGTGGCCGGGCTTCCCTCCCATTCTATTAGCACAGCGTTCATATGAACCCAGTGGATAGAACCATCTTTGCTCAATAACCGGAATATATAATAACCCGGTGCATTTTCACTGCGCAATCTCTTCTGATGATAATTCATCACCATTGCACGATCATCAGGATGTACGAATATCTGAAAAGGAATAATCCCGATTTCCTCTTCGTCGTAGCCTGTCATAATTCTTGTCATCGGATTATTCAACTTTAGCATACCATCCTGTATAACTACCACAGCTTCATTGGATCTGTCTACAAGCAGATGGTACTTTTGTTCGCTTTCCCGCAGTGCCTTCTCCGCATGCTTGTGCTCCGCAATTTCTTTTGCAAGTTCTTCATTTGTATGATGCAGTTTATCGTTTGCCTCGGAAAGTTGAATCGTCCGTTCGGAGACCAGTTCCTCAAGAACTTTATTACGCTGAACCAGCTCCTGCATAGGATATACCTCGCCCTTACGAACCAGGTAATATGGAATAGAGATACTACTGTGTGAGATTTTCCAACCTGCTGCTTCTTTACGGAAAATCAATACCAGCCTGGCCGTTTCGCGCGATAGGATTTGATCCTCGATTGGCAGGTGTATGATGAAGAAACCGGTCGTAACGGCGATTGTGTCAGACAGTGATTGAATAGCCACATCCTTGAGCTCGATACGAATAGGGTCCTTTACCTGACTGAAATCCTGGCGTGTAATTGCGATCCATTCATCCCTGTTTTTCACTAAAAAGTCCCCGCCCCCGGTAAATCCCGAAAAGTTCTCACTGAAATATGTAGTAAGCAGGTCATCGCGAGTTGCATACATTCGAATGTAGTCGTCAAACAACTGCCAGATGTTTTTCTCGTCATTTTGGCTAAAGTGCTCCCCGGAATGTATAGGCCTGCTCCCAATTAAGCTGTTTTCTTTCAGTTCCCCCTTACATATTGCTTTAAGAGCAGCATTCTCTTGTTTCAGAGCCTTTAATTCACGTAAAAGCTCATCTCTGGTATTATTAATCTCTTTCATAATCTATTTCATTATCTTACATTCCAATTTACTTCAGTAAAGTAAAATAAAATGTTATACCGTCACTTTCTTTACATATAATCCAACTAAGCTCACTATTTTTTATACCAATCGATTGAAGATTAATAAACCTAACCGGAATTTTCTTACTTTTACCACATTTTCGAAAAAAATCCTCATTTATTTAATCAATTATTGCAAAAACGAGTTAAATGGACTGAATTCAATGGAAATTCTTACATTGCACAGACTAACATTGAATAGTAATTGTAAATGGTAAGTTCAATAATAACTAACAGAATAATAACAGGTTAGGACTCCCCGCCAGGCATAGCGGGGAACTTATCTTAAAAATTAAATTTCTATAGGTTTTGATGGTTCGCCGTGGATATCCTTTTTAAATTGTTTCTGCATCTGTTCCATTTGCTTTTGGAACTGCTGTATCTGTTTTTCAAAATTTCTTAGCTGCTTCTGCATCTCCTTTTGATTCGGAGCTCCGGACGAATCACCCATAAACATTCTGAATATGGAAGCGATTGAATCAGGATTAAAGCTGAAATTCTTAAATCTTCTTTTCATCATTTGGTCGGCTTTTACGTTCCCGGATGTAAATGACGAATCAAAACCATAAGCTTTGTAATTAAACTTATAGCCCTTGGAAGAATCGGTGTACATATACTTGTAATTATAATTCTTTCCTTTGCCGGGGCTGGGAACCGCATACGAATATGAGCCGAAATACCTGGTTAAGCTGTCTATTTTTTCATTTAACTCACCCATATCAGGCATTATAATCTGTGGAATTTCAATTTCAGGAATATTCACACGGCAGACATTATTGTCTATGTGAACATTAAAGCCTTTATTCCTGCCGGAACCTTTTTTAAGATTAGCAAAGTTATCGCCAAAATGCACATTAAAATTTCTAAACTGCTTATTCATCTGTTTGAAATTTTTGTTCATTTCCGCAGACCATCTTCCCATTTCTTTATTAAAATCAGCTCCATTGAACTGATAGTCATCCGAAAAGATTGAATCTGCCGTAAAGAAAATATACTTATTGTTTTTGGCCGATTTAAATTCTTTCGCAATCTGCGAAAGGGCTTTAGCTGAAGCAACCTGATTATAACCGGGCGGAATTATCTTCTGTGGTTCATTCTTATTAACTTTTTGTGCAAATGAAATCAGATCCATTGCAAGAGCTTTATTAAAATTCCAGATATTTGGATTTATAGCCACAGTGTTTTTTTCATTAACTAAAACCTGTGCCTGCAAATCGCCTGCGTATGAGGATAAAATAGAATCCATCTGATGATGCTGCCTGTCTGTCAGGTTCAGGTTCTTTACAAACCTTTCAAGGTTATTGCCGTTCTGTGTAAGCCCGGCATTTTTAATTTCAAAATACTGTTTGCCGTTTTTATCCGAGCCAAGCAGCAGGTATTGTTTCTTCTGCGAATCAAGAGGAAGCTGATGATAAAAGGCAAAATCAAAAATATCTTCATTGGTTAAATTAGCTGTATAAAGAAGAGGTTTTAAATTCTCCTTATAAAATGCAGTAATATTTGTTTTTTGCTGATCAACCAGCTTGTCTATTATTTTAGGATTATATTTTAACACAACCATTAAAGCAACGCTTAATACAATAACGCTGTAAACAAGTGAATATCTTCTTAACTTAAAATACCATGGATTTTTAATTTTTAAAGTAGCCGCCAGCCTGGTTTCAAAATAAGGGTTTTCCTGAACCGGGTTAACAGATAATATAGTAAGCTGCTTAATCTTCTTTAATTCAGCCAATTCTTCCTGCAGCTCTTTGGAGAACTGTAATTCTTCTTCTATTTTTTTTACATCTTCATCGGAAAGTTCATTATCAAGATAAGCAGATAGAAGTTCGTATTTACCGCCTTTACGGTAATTGGATTTGTAAATGTTTTTTATCATAATAGCTCCTGTTCATAGGGCTTCAGCAGGTTTTTTAAACCTTCTCTTGCCCTAAAAATCCTGGATTTTACAGTCCCAATCTCACATTGCACTGACTCGGCAATCTCCTGGTAACTCAGCCCTTCAATATCTTCAGCAGCAGCGGGATGCGCAGCTTATCCGGAAGTTTTTCTATGGCATTATGAACAATTTCCTTTATATCTTCAATTTCGGGAGACGTTTCATAGCCGGGGTCTTCATCAGAATCCTTAATCGGCAAAAAGATATGCCGTATTTTCATTTTTCTTAAATGATCCTTACACTTATTTACTGTTACCCGGTACAGCCAGGTAGTAAATTGGGACTCGAAACGAAATCTGCCAAGATTTTTATAAACTGTAAGAAAAACTTCCTGCGCAATATCATCTACAAGTTCGTGATTGCTAAGGGTAAGGTAAATGATATTCCTTACCTTCTCCTTATGCCTTTGTACAAGAATGCTGAAAACGGATTCATCGCCTTCAATAAATCTCTTAATCAGAGAAAAATCATCATCTAAATTTAAAATCTGAGGTAATGGCAAATCTTCATCATTTTTTTTGTTTTTCATAATTTTAGACGAAACTCCGCATTGTTTGTTCCCTAAAATAGCCGGGTTTACATAACATCAAACATTTTTTATTCCACCTATAAATTAACATGATAAGCGTAAAAAATAAATGATAACCGGAAAGACTGCCTGCATGTTAATGAGCTATTTTGGCATAAATAATCATACTGCTTATAAAACTGTTACCTGGTATTTACATTTATTGGAAAAATGAGAATATTTAATTGTAAGTTAATCAATTTTAGTGCATATCTTCTTGCAAAAATAGCCGTATCTAATTAAATTGTAAATATAATTTTAGGAGTTATTCATGAAGTTAAAATACTATGAACAGTATAATGCCGCTGTAATCCAGTTAATAGGAAATGTAATGGGCGGTGACGATACAAAAGAATTTAACGAACTTCTCCATAAGCTCTTGGATGAAGGGAAAAAGAACGCAATTGTTGATTTATCGGAAGTTAAGTTTATGAACAGCTCAGGCCTTGGAATGCTGATAGGCGGCCTTACTACTATGAAAAAAGGCGAAGGAAATTTGAAGCTTGCCAGAACTACCGATAAAATTGAAAGTTTGCTGGTAATTACCAAGCTAAGCCAGATTTTTGAGTCTTTTGAAACTGTAGACGAAGCGGTTAAAAGCTTCGGCAACTAAATAAAAATTAAAAGGTGTTGGATTTGGAAACTCCGGATTCCTGGATTCGGAGTTTTTATTTTGTTTAACCAAACTAAAGCCTGCTTTTTTGGAACAAAAAACTAATTCTTAAGGGTAACCAATGAGTGTAACTGTACTTGTCGGAAGTCAATGGGGCGATGAAGGTAAAGGAAAAATCGTTGATATTTTAAGCGAAAAATATGAAATAGTAACGCGGTATCAGGGCGGCGCTAATGCCGGCCATACTGTGGAAATCGGTGACAAAAAGTATGTACTTCACCTTATTCCTTCAGGTATATTGCGGGAAGATGTAATTTGCGTTATCGGCAACGGTGTTGTTATAGACCCTACTGCCCTTTTAGAGGAAATTGCCCTTCTCGAAAAAAATAATATTAAAGTTGACGGCAGGTT
>JARLHB010000236.1 GCA_031292465.1 Ignavibacteriaceae bacterium | reverse complement strand
TGAATCCGTTCCTTAAAGAAGTAATAATACTAAAGCATTTCCAAAGCTTAAAATTTACTGAAATTGCCGAAATGACGAATACTCCCGTCGGTACGTTAAAGGCGCGGTTTCATAATGCGCTTGGCCAATTAAAAAAGTTATTAGAAAAACCGGAGTTTTAAAATGAACTGCGAAAATAAAAATCACCTGCTTAACCTGTACTTCTCTGAAGGAAGTGAACAGGAACTGAATGAAACAAGGGAACATGTAGCTAATTGTGAAGACTGCAGGGAATACATTGCTTCAGTTAAAGGGACAATGAATATATTAGATAAATTGGAAAACGAAGCGCCATCCGCAAATGTATTTGACAATATACTTGCTGAAGTTTCAGAGTCTGTGCGGAAACCCGCTGTCCGTAAATCAGGTATACAGCTTACCTCAATATTGCAGATAGCGTTCGGTGAAATATTCTTATTTGCGCTTATCTACTTTCTGAAAATTCAGATAACCCTTATGCCTTTATGGAGTACAGTTCAGAATAACTGGCTTGTAAAATCTTTAGGGAGCAGCGGCATTGCCGTGGTAATCGTATTAATTGCCGGGGCATTTATCACGCTTTCGTTTGCGCCTATATTATTGTTTGAATCAAATAGTAAAAAAAATTTTAATTAAAAAATTATCTAACCGGAGGAAATATGAATAAAAGAAAACTCATCAAAAAGCTGGCGCTGCCGGCAGGAATAGTTGCTGCCGCCTCTATCATTTTACTGATAGCATTTATTCCCATTGACAATATCAGGAACCAAAATCATAAAGATGAATTTAAGAAATATATAGCATCGTTTATGGAACAGAATAAAGCCTATGTAAAAGGGATTGCCGTCAAAATAAAATCGCTTCCGGTTGACCCCGTTATGGTGAACGAAATTCAATCAGACTATATGATTGACCACCAGAAATCAGATGAGCCTAAAAAGTATCTGTGGATATCATCAATAACCGGCGATTTCCAATTCGGCGCCCCGGCTGCCGATTTTCAAAGACTGAATAGCGCATTTGATAAGTATCAATCCACTATTAAGGCGGATGATTTTTACCACGATCGAAATGATTTTCTTGTAAAGTTAATAGACAAAGTTAATGATATTGATTTTACTCAATTCGAAGTAGGTGATCACCGTGATAACGGTTGGCGCTATTTCAAGCAGGATGATGACTGGAACTTAATTCAAGCTACATCATCTAATTTCTCAGCTCCTGCCTATGATGATAAAGGAAAACTGATAGGAGAGATTTATCTAAAGGTTGATGATAAAGTAAATATTGAAAAATATTACAGGGAATGTAAAAGTGAACTTCTGGACACGTTAAGAGGTGTAGTTATTGCACTTCTGGTAATTTCAGGCGTATTTTTATGGTTTTTGCTTCCTACATGGGTATATACAGATGCACAGGACCGCGATGTAAAAAATCCCGGTATATGGGCGTTCCTTACCTTAACATCGCTGTTTTTCGGACTGGTAATCTATCTTATTACGAGGCCTAATACATTGAAGTCGTTCAATTGCCCGCAATGCGATGGTGAACTAAACGAAACAAGGGCATACTGCCCTCACTGCGGATACGATCTTTCAAATACATTCTGTCAGCAATGCCAGTACCCTATAAAACCTGAGTGGCAGTTCTGCCCGAATTGCCGGGCTGAAACAAAATCTAAGGTACATAATCACATTGAGGGGCAGGGTACCGGCAGTCTGGAAGCAAGTAAAGAATAATACTAAATCCGATTGGTATAGGTTACAAAATGGATTGGAAAAATGATAAGTGGCGTTTGATCGTGTTTCTGATTCTAGTTATAAGCGGAATGCTAAAAATGCTGGGATCAGAACACTCTGATTCCGGCAGGATTAAATTCAGGGAATCGGTTCAATACTGTAAAAATTCAATAAATGATAGAAAAAATGGAAATAAATATGCTGATAAATATGTCAGCATCTTAATTAAAATTCCAATCGATACAGGTTCAATTAACATACTCTTAGGGCCATTTGTTAATCACTTTTAATTTTTTTTTCTGCTGCCTGCTTTGTTCTAAACTGAATTATTTCAGACAAGATTCAGCTGGAATATTTTGTAATAGTGACCTGTTGTTCGTAATTAGAATATCTTTTACATTTTCTAATATGACGTGATTACAATATAGTGCGTAAAAATAATAGCGGCATAGCCGCGAAATGCCTGCCTGTCCGAGAGTGTTGCACAACTATTTTACTTATAACATTGCCCCGACTTTTGGCATAGCCATTCCTTTGGAATAAGTCGGGGAAAATATAGGAACTCAAAACACCGGGCTTTAGCCGCATCTTAGCCGTTATTATGTGGCTAAAGCCAACAATTTATTATTAATACAAACCCCCGCCGTAAACGACGGGGCTATTAGAACATGATTATTTAGTTCTGCAACACTCTCTGTCCGGCAGGCAGGCTTGTAGCAGAATAATGTTCCGTTAAAGTTAAAGAGCATCATAGATGCGACATGGTGCAACACACCATGTCACCCCGCTGGGGTTTTAATATTTTCTGTTTTACATTTGTACTACAATCATTCCACCCATAATGGGGCTAAAAAATTAAGGCAATGTATTATTTTGCAAAAGGATAGCTCTTATTTTCTATTTTGAACAACAGGTTAAGATTGTATTTTAATATCCGCAATATTTTTTTGTTCTTCAGCAGGAATTCGTAATTTCAACTCATCCATAAAATAATTTTTTACTTATTAAAGAAAATATACTATGCATTCTATCAGACTTTCTTTATTGTCCATTATATTAGGAGCCGGGCTTCTGATGAATACCGCTTTAGCAAATGGTTCAAAACAATTAAAACCGGGCGTGGACTTTCCCGCGGAGATTGAAGACCCGCAATGCTTAGGAATTAACAAAGAACCGTATCATGCTACGCTAATGCCTTACGCAAATTTGCAGGAGGCTCTCAAGGCCGACCGGCGCGCTTCTTCGTTTTGCCGCAGCCTTAACGGTCAATGGAAATTCAATTGGGTCCCCAGTCCTGAAAAACGTCCGGTTGATTTTTACAAACCTGAATACGATGTATCTGGGTGGAAAGAAATTCCCGTCCCTTCCAATTGGGAAGTGCAGGGCTACGGAACGCCGTTTTACAGGAATTTTGGCTATACAATAAAAAGAGATTTCCCTCATTTAATGAGCGAGCCGGATTCAAACTACACAGCATTTA
>JARLHB010000235.1 GCA_031292465.1 Ignavibacteriaceae bacterium | reverse complement strand
TGAATCCCAGTCTTTCACCTCAACAAAGAAAATGATTCTTATGAAGTAACAAATAAGCAACAATAACAATTGTGCTTATATCTTACCGAATTTGGCAGGGTATTAAAAAACCTGCCAAATTCGGTTTATAAAAACATAATGCAAAAATATGATTCTGGTTATATGCTAGCGGTTTCGGTTCTGCCGCTCAGGCAATAGTAAATGGGATAAATACTTATCGATGAAACCGGATCATTATAAAAATTGTATAAGGAATTTTTTTTTGATTTCGAATCAAAATAAATGATGAATAGTCATTTACAAAAGGAGAATATATTGCGCAGGATTTTTATTATCTTAAGTATTATAACTTTTATCATACCCTTCCTCTGTACAACCGTTATGGCTGCAAATTCAAGCATAGAAGGATATGTAAAAGATGCTAAAACAGGAGAGCCGCTTTTTGGTGCAAATGTGGTCCTTGTTGGTACAAGTGCTGGCGGGGCAACCGGTATGGATGGTAAGTATATAATATCACCTGTATTACCAGGTTCGTATTCTATTCGTGTTAGTTATATAGGTTACAAAGAGTTTAAAGCAGAGATAAAAGTTGAGGCCGGAGCGCATATTACAAAAGATTTTATGCTGGAACCTGTTGGCCTTGAAGGTCAGACCGTTATTGTAACCGGACAGGCAAGCGGGCAAAAGCAAGCCATTAATCAGCAACTCTCTACAGACCAGATAGTGAATGTTGTTTCAGCCGCAAAAATTCAGGAATTACCGGATGCAAATGCAGCAGAATCGGTCGGCAGGCTTCCGGGCATTTCTGTAATGAGAAGCGGAGGTGAAGGTAATCAAGTAGTTGTCCGCGGGCTTGCACCCCAGTACAATCAAATTACAATAAACGGAATTGAGATGGGTTCTTCGGATCCAAGTACCAGGAGTACAGACCTGAGCATGATTTCTTCAAGTATGCTTGAAGGTATTGAAGTATCTAAAACAGTAACTGCCGATATGGATGCTAACGTAATAGGAGGAATTGTTAATTTTAATATGAGGGAAGCCCAGACGAAAGAACCGGGGGTTCCTCAATTCAGCCTTGATATACAGGGCGGGTATAATAGTCTTTCGGATGCCTATAATAAGTTTAATAATTATAAATATGTCGGAAGCTTTGAAAACAGGTTTTTAGACGGCAAGCTTGGCGTCTTTGCACAATTTGATATTGAAAGAAAAAATCTTACTTCTAATGAACTGGGAACAGGATTTAATCACTTTAGTAATAGTCAAACACAATATCTGATTACAAGTGTTGAGCTTTCTGATATTCCAAGAGACAGATTACGCTATAATGGCGCACTTAATTTAGATTATACTTATTCCACCGGTAAAATTAAATTAGTAAATTTTTTTAGTACGGGAACTACAAACAGCCAGCAGCGGTCAGAGTCTTATGATATTAGTAACAATATGCTTTATTACGGCCTTACAAACTCTAAGAACGTAATAAATTCTATTTCAAATTCAGTAGACTTTAACCAGGATTTTGATAATTTCAATCTTGATGTAAAACTGGCCCATACATATTCTGAAAATAAATCTCCTGATGGCTGGGATGTTGAATTTTCTCAAACATCCGGTGGTCTCAACCAATTTATCGCTGCGCAAAATTCAAGTCCACAGAGTGTTACAAATGCTGCAAACCGAAATTTGGCGCAGACATACCTTATGTCTTTGGATAATACTACAAGCTTTTCAAAAGCGAGAACTTTTTCTTCATCATTTGATTTGAAAACTAATCTCAACATATCATCAGATATTTCTGCAATCTTAAAATTCGGCGGAATGTACAAATATCAAACCAGATCATATCAATATGATGAATATGATACGCCGCAGATGCTTAATTCCAGCGGTGCAGTAGTGGTTGATAATCTTATCAACTCAAATTTCTCTTTGCCAATGAATTCAACGAAAATATCACTTACTAATTTTCTTGACCCAAGTTTTAGTTATGGTAAGTTTCTTGATGGCGACTACTCAATGGTTGCTCCGTTGAATTATGGCAAGATGGCAAATTTGGTACAACTGTTGAAAAATAATGCGGCTTTGATTGCAAGCCTCAATAACGAGGGCACATATGGCCATAATAATTATAAATCAACAATAAGTGATTACGACGGCCATGAAAACCATGGTGCATTATATCTAATGGCTACAGTAAAAGTTGGCCCGGAAATTACAATTATTCCCGGAGTCAGGCTTCAGAGTCTGCAAACCTGTTATACCGGTGTTGCAGGCGTAACAAGTCCCGAATCATATCAGTCATATAATCATTATGATACTACGATTACCCGTACCCATAATTACTGGCTTCCTGATGTAACCATTAAATACAAGCCGCTGTCGTGGTTTGACGTTCGCCTTTCATATTCCAATACACTATCGTATCCCAGCTTCAGTGATTTCGTACCCAGGGTTGATTTATCGGGTACAACATTAAACTGGAATAATTATGACCTGGTTCCTGCGCAATCCAGAAACTATGATGCATATTTATCATTCTATAATAATACAATCGGGTTGTTTACTGCTGGGGCATTTCTTAAGCAGATAAAAGATATGGTTTATTCCTGGTCATTCTATATTAAGGGCGGGGATGTTCTGCAATATTTACCTAATAATGCAGGCTACAATTCTACTTCTACTTACAATATTTCTACAATGAAAAATAATCCTTATTTAAATAAGGTTTACGGAGTAGAACTTGATTGGCAAACCCATTTCTGGTATTTGCCGGGAGTATTGTCCGGCCTTGTATTTGACGCAAACTACACTCATACTGTTTCAAAGGCGCAATATCCTTATCTATATACAGTGTCAACCGGCCGTGTCTTATCATATATTGACACTTCTTTTTCAGACAGGCTTGTTGATCAGCCGGATGATATAATCAATCTTTCATTGGGCTTTGATTATAGCGGATTCTCAATACGTGTCGCTATGATTTATCAGGACAACATTTTTACCAGTGCAAGCCAATGGCCACAGCTTAGGGGATATACGGCTGCATACAGGCGTTGGGATATTTCTGCCAAACAGATACTGCCATGGTTTGGGATAGAAGTATATACAGACCTGAACAATATAAATGGTTCAAATGATGTAAAAATTATTCAGGGCGGCTCGCCGTCTGCAATTGAAGATTACGGATTTAAATCTGATTTAGGGCTTCGCATAAAAATCTAGTTATAAAGTCAGTAACAGATTTAACTGTTAAAGCAAAATGCTATGGCGTTTAATTATTAAATATTGAAGAACATTAACATGGATTAATAATTACTTTAATAAAAATTATGTCAGACAATTTATTATTGCCGGATATTTATTAATCATATAAAAAGGAGGCAGTAAAATAATTTATTTCTTTGATAATCCTTTTAAAAGGAAAAGTTAATTAAATTCATAATTGTAAAGTAAGGAGTTCTTAATGAGAACAAAAATTTTTACGGCAATCGTTGTTTCAATGATCGTATTATTTATTTTACCCGTGAAAGCATTAGCGGGCTCTAATGATACACTTGTTGTCTATGCAAATGGTGCAAATCTTGACGATATTATTAATAGTGATACTACCAGCAATAGCCAGCAAGCTCATAGTGTATATAAACTTGTAACATTGGATACAACGTATATATATTTAGCACAAATAACACCTAAGTCTGACATTACTGTTCTAGGAGTTTTAGGTTCAGAAGGCAGGCCGCCTTGTATACAGCCCGGAGTATTAAACGACGGTTCAATACCTACTGTTTTGTTTAACCTGACAAAAAACGGTTTAAGATTTTCATTAAAGAATCTTTTTCTTGAAGATCTTTCTACAAATGGTTCATACTATCACCCTGGCCGTGATATATTAGCCTCAGCAGACAGCGTAAGAGTTGATGCTGATAATATCGTTTTTGATAATAACCATGGAAGCACTTTTGCATATACCGGTAATTGGGGCAAATTTTTTGCTACTAATTGCAAATTTAGAAACGGTGTTGATCCGGTAACGTGGACAGACGCTGAAGGAGTTGCACCTGTGTGGCCGGCTACACCATCAGTTGATACAATTAGTATTAAGTACTGCACATTTTTATGCTGGAACTCTTATCTTGTTGCGCCGGAATCCCCTGTTAGATTTGTCGAATTTTCTCATAACAATTTAGTATTTTCTTTCTTACAGCCTTTTTGGATGTTTGGTGCCTTTTCTGCAAAAGTCAATAATAACATCCTTTATAGTCCTTTTGTAGGTGGAGAAACCAAAGCTGAATATCCTTACTGGGATGAAGAGTATTCAACAGAGTATCCATCAATAGTAAGTTTTGATACTATGAATACAGTAGCCGACTCTGTCTTTGATATAGCAGATAAAGGAAATTCTAATTGGAGAATGCTTGCAGAAGCAAAAAGAAATATTGAAATTAAAAATAACGTCTATTTCCAGCCATCAGCTATAACAGCTTTTTGGACTGCATGGAATGATACTGCAAGGGGTGATGATTCCCTGTATACACCTACATGGATGAATACCAGAACAACAAATATGTTTAATAACAAAACAGACTGGCCGGGCCTTGTGGAATCCGGAAATATAATGGACGAAGATCCAGGGTATGGCAGTTCATTTGCAAATGTAATTACCGGAGGCGGTACATATGGTTTAGGTTTGTTACCCTATTTTACCTTGATCAGAACCGGACAATCACCTAGCACCGGCTGGGGATACCAGGTACCGACAATTTCCGGCAGTAACTGGATACCTGCATGGCCTTTGCCAGAAGCAGCTGATATGCAATACAGCAATACTGCTTTAAAGACCGGTGGTACAGATGGTAAAGCTATCGGCGATCCGGGATGGTTTACAAACGGTTATACAGGAGTAACAAAAACATCAGTTATCGTACCGGGAACTTTCTCATTAGCAAATGCTTATCCAAATCCATTCAACCCGACAACAAATATCAAATTTGCTGTTGCAAAGAGCGAAAATATTACACTTGTAGTATTCAACCTTCTTGGACAGAAAGTAAAGACACTTGTTAACGGAATGATGAAGGCCGGAGATTATACAGCTACATGGGACGGAAAAGATGAATTCGGAAAGT
>JARLHB010000234.1 GCA_031292465.1 Ignavibacteriaceae bacterium | reverse complement strand
CCAGGTATTTATTAAAGATAGCAGCTTCCATTATTGCTTTATTAACTCTCTCAGTATGTGCATTATACATCAGCGGAGTATTTAGCTCTAATTCGAATCAAGTAGCCTGGACAGAAAGAAAAACTATCTCAGGTGAAAAATCTATTATAAATTTCGCAGATGGTACAAAAATTATACTAAATGGTAATAGCAATTTAAAATATTCTGTAAATGCACTTAATAATACTAGAGAAGTATTTTTAGAAGGCGAAGCTTTTTTCGAAGTAAAGCACGATACAACCAGGCAATTTATAGTTCATAGTAAAAATCTAACTACTACTGATTTAGGGACTGAATTTGATATCAGTGCATATTCAAATGAAAAAGAAATTACAGTATCCCTTGTAAGCGGCAAAATAAATATTGCTGAAAACGAAAATGAAAAAATTAGTAAAAGTACTATACTCCAGCCAAAGCAACAGTTAGTTTATAGTACAACTAAGAAGACCTATAATTTAAGAGATTTTGATATGGTGGAAATTATTGGCTGGAAAGACAACGTATTAAAGTTTAAAGATGCGACTCTTAAAGATGTTTTCATAAAGCTTGAAAGGGCATACGGTATTAAATTCCAGCTCCAGACAAAATCATTTGAAGGTTTTTTAATTACAGCTAATTTTGATAAAGCACCTGTTGAGACCGTGACTAAATTAATAAAGAAATTAACTGGTCTTGACTATACAAATATTAAAGAAAATGATCAGATTAAGAAAATAGTATTCTTTAAAAAATAAAAATTTTACTTAAAATTCAGTTCGCTTATTAAGACGAAATGAATTTTTAATCTATGATAGAGTTCAAGTCCTATAATAATAGATGATTTGGATGCAAATCATCTTGTAAATAGGCTAGATAACACTGAACAATGGAAAATAAATAATAAGTGCACGACATTTATTATTATTTAGTTAAAAGGGAATATAATATCCAAAATAGTTACTTAAAGGATTTCGCAAACCTTTAAGAAATAAAAATTGAGTTACGGAAGAATACAAGAATGTGACTCATGTAGCGGAGCTGTATTTCCATTCACAAATATTTTAATCTTTTCAAAATAACGTGATTAACTAATAAATTCCTTAGAATAGTAATAATACTCTTATCTTTTCCCCAGTACAAATTCAAACTACTAAAGCGAATCTCTACTCTTATGCGAGAATTTAGAAAAAAAGTGACTCTGAAAGATATAGCTGAATCATTGTCAGTAACTTCTGCTACAGTATCCAAAGCATTACGAAACAGCGATGATATTTCTTTGGAGATGAAAGAAAAAGTAAAAAAAAAGGCGAATGAATTGAGTTACCGCCCCAATATTCTTGCAAGGTCGCTTATAGTAAACAGCAGCAAGTTGCTGGGAGTTATTATCCCGGACCTGCGCATCTCCTTCTTCTCTGAAGCAGTTAGAGGCATGTACGAAGAGGCCAACCGGAAAGGATATGAGATTATCCTTATGGTGCATGATGAAAAAAAAGAGAAGGAAAAGGAAAAGCTTGAATTTCTGTCGGATATACATGTTGACGGTATTTTATTAAATGCTGTAGGCGGCAAAGCCAATTATTGGCTCTTTCAAAAACTATCCGAAGAAGGAATTAAGATTGTATGCTGGGATAGAAAACTGGAAGGTTTGGAATACAAATCCGTGACAATAGATGACAAGAAGGCCTCGTTTGAACTCACATCAAAAATAATCGAACTGGAAAGGAAAAATATTGTATTCCTTGGTCCCAACACAGGAATTCCAGTTGCAAAGGACAGGTTTGAGGGATATCGGGAAGCCCTGGCTGCCTATAGTATAGAATATAACCCTATGTTGAATATACAAACTTTCCGTAATTACCAGGACAGTTATAAGAAGATGAGTTCCTTTCTTAATAAAGGTATAAAGATAGACGGTTTAGTAAGTGTTGGCGGATTGATAACATATGGTGCAGGGAAGGCTATACTTGATAATAATCTTTCAATACCTAATGATATAGTATTGGGAGAATTCGGTGATAATGATATAGTAAACAGGTTAGGCGTACCATTCTATACAGTTTTTCAAAATCCGTATAAAATTGGGAAGGCTGCAGTAGATCTTCTTATCAGGCAATTAGAAATTGGGGTAAAAGACAACCATTTTCAGGACGTGGTAATTGAATCGGAAATACTTTCAAGATAGGCTGTATTTACGAATTTAGTTCTCAATTCTGATAGAAAATATCACATAACTCCAGGTAAAAAGAAATAATCCGTGCATTTTATTCAATAAAACAATCGAATTTACGAAATTTTTTCGTAAACTATAATTAGCATATTTTTTGAGTACAGAGATAAAATTCATATAAATATGCCTTGGATAAATACACAGAAAAAGGGGACCTGTAGTAGAAGTAAAATATAAGGCAAAAAAGCATTGACAGTGTGGTAGATTGTCAGGGCTTAAATAGCTAAACAATAAACAACGAATTGTTTAACCAATCCAAGGCAAAAGATATGAGAAAAGATATTTACAAGGCACTAAAAATGTTTGCATACTACTCAATAAAAGGATTCTTATTGCAGGTGTTCTTTGTAAATCTGCTTTTTGGGATGGTATCAACCGATGCGCAGAAACTTGATAAGATAAGAATAAGTTTGGATATTAATAAAGTTACACTTCAGGAAGCTTTGCATGACATTGAACAGAAAGCAAATTTGAACTTTATTTATAACAGCGATGAAATACCATTAGATAATGTTGTCTCATTAAATTTTGATGAAGCAACAATTGAAGAAATATTAACAAAGCTTTCCGGAGATCTTGGGCTTTCATTTTCTCAATTGGACAAGTTCATTGTTATCAAAAAAATGAACTTTCCTAAAAAAGTTCCTGATGATAATGCAAAAGGAGGAATAAGAGGCTGTATTAAAGGCTCAGATACTAAAAGTGCGCTTCCGTTTGCAATTATTATGGTTGAAGGTACAAATAATGGCACAACATCAGATATAGACGGTAATTTTGTTTTGCGTAATATAAAACCTGGCAAACACCAGGTATCTGTTTCATATGTCGGTTATAAAACGAAAAGTATTGATGTTGTGATAAAATCCGATCAGGTTATAGAAATAAATGTCGTTCTGGAAATAACATCCGTCGAAGGACAGGAAGTTGTAGTAACAGCTCAAAGAGCCGGTCAGCAGAAAGCAATTAATGACCAGATTCAATCAAACGTAATTAAAAATGTAGTCGCAGCCGACAGACTTCAGGAAAACCCGGATGCCAATTCAGCAGAAGCAATAGGGCGTTTACCCGGTATATCGCTTATAAGATCGGGAGGTGAAGGAACCGGGGTTGTAATTAGAGGATTTAATCCGTCCTACAGTAAGATAACGCTGGACGGTATTGAACTGCCAACCAGCAATATATCAGGGATATCTCAATATGACCTAAAAGGCGTAGAAGTTTTTAAATCAATTACTCCCGATATGGAAGGCGATGCTGTTGCAGGTGTAATTAACTTAAAATTAAATCAAGCGCCCAGTGGATTGAAGTATAGTGTTATGGCCCAGGGTGGATACAATGATCTTAATAATTATTGGAAAAACTATAAATTTGTCGGCGATTTCAGCAACAGGTTCTTTGATGATAAATTGGGAATTATTGTAAATTTAGATGTTGAGAGTGTTAATAGAAGTGATCAGACTTTAAGCGCCGGTTATGAGATAAAGTCCAATGCTCCTACTGGCCAGTTAGCTCCGTTGTATGTAGATAATATAAATCTTAATGATGAGAAAAGAATAAATCAGAGAACTGGTGGTTCTTTAGTATTGGATTATGTCCTTTCTCCAATAACAAAACTTTCATTTTCTAACTTCTTCTCACATACGGATCAGGATTATACCGATGTTACAAAATCATATAATGCGGCAAATGGAAGTATAAGTTACAGCATAAATGATGTGCCTCATGTAAAATCGGATTTATATGCAGGCAATCTTAAAGCTACACACCAGTTTGAATCTTTTGAATTAGACGAAGGCCTGTCATTCTCTCAATCGCACTCTTATACTCCTGATTCAAGGAACTGGTATTTTTCTTATAATGGTATCGGGTTAACAAATTTCGGCAACCAGACAATACAGAGAGCTCAACTAAATCAGATACTTGCAGGCGCTACAGACGGGCTTTCTGATGCAACATTGGATAAGTTTTATTTATATACTATGGGCCGTTCGGCAAATGATGCTCTTGAAGACAATATAAACTCATATATTAATTCAAAGATACCATTTGATTTTGGACAGTCGGTTTCTGGCTATTTAAAGTTCGGCGCTGAATACAAAGTAATCCAGCATAATCAAAACGAAGATTCCAGATCAATGCCTGTGGGTGGTTTACAGGTTTGGGGTAATTATGCAATTCCCAATTTCCCTTGGGCGCATGAATCCGGAACCAACTCTCTATCAATGTATGGGTTGAATGACGGCTCAGTTAATAACTTCCTTAACGGGCAATACAATTTCGGCTGGTATCCCAATATTGACAGGTTAAACAATATTTTTAACTGGTGGAATAATTTTTCGAATTATTATATTTATCAAAATCCTGCCGCTACTCCTAATCCATTTAAAGGAGGATATATTGGGTTTATTCCCGATTGGGTATCAATTACTCAGAATCTGCAAAAAGTAAATCAGTATTATTATGCAGGTTACCTGATGAGTGAGATAAATCTTGGAGACATTGCTTCATTTATTCCTGGCGTAAGATATGAAAAAGTAAGGGACAACCTTGGCGGGTGGTTTATTTTACCTACTACATCCAGTAGTGAAACGAGCCAGGAATATAAACCGGGTTATTCTACTTATGCTGTTAAAAATAATGAGTACTGGCTTCCAATGGCGCATCTTAAAATTAAACCTTTGTCCTGGCTTCAAACCCAATTATCTTTTACCCAAACACTACACCGGCCTGACCTTAGTCAGATAGTTCCATATGTTTATGTAAATACAAGCACTGCTTCGGGGCCTTCTTCTTACACGGCAGGCAATCCGGATTTGAAACCTGAATTATGGACGAATTATGATGCCCAAGTGGTTTTGTACGGTGATAAAATAGGATTGGTTTCATTCACCGGATTTTATAAAAAAGTTAAAGATGCAATCTGGACTCCTTCAATTTACAGGATTTCCGGGGAACCTTGGCCTTATGAAAATTTTAATATAGGGAAATATTATACTGATAATACCACTGTATTAATTACAATACCTCAAAATCATACTTTCCCGGACTATCTTAAGGGAATTGAATTTGAAACCCAAACAAATTTTTGGTATCTGCCCTTTCCTTTCAATAATTTGTCTCTTGATTTGAATTTTACTCTTATTAATTCTGAAACCAAATACCAATATTCTAAAGTATATAACAAAGGATATGATGCCCATGGTCGTCCTATACCTGCATCGGTTGACTCTATTTATTCAGGTCCGATGTTAAACCAGCCTAAGAGCATAGTGAACCTGTCTATTGGTTACAACTACCTTGGCTTTAACCTCTGGCTGTCTTACCAGTACACAGATGGTATGATAACAACCGAACCGAACCAAACGGAGTTTGAAAATCGAGTTGCTAAATTAGCAAGATGGGACCTGCAAGTCACTCAAAAACTTCCAATCCCCGGTCTGGAATTATTACTTAATTATGCAAACATCAACAATCCTATCGGCTACCAAAATTATTTGGCGGACTCACGGCCCACATATTCCGAAAGTTATGGATGGACAATTGATTTCGGCTGCAGGTACAGGTTCTGATTTGTTGTGAATAACTATAACGGAAAAAACCAGCACATAACACAAAGTTTAAATTGTATATTATAAAAAGGAGGTAACGATGCAATATATCTTACTAAGCGGTTAATATCGGTGT
>JARLHB010000233.1 GCA_031292465.1 Ignavibacteriaceae bacterium | reverse complement strand
GCCCGAGATAAATAATAATCGTATTTATCGCAACGGGCAGAACTGTACCAATAAGGTAGATATCGTAATCAGCGGACAGGCCGAAGAAATTGGCAAAAATAATTTCCCTTATAAAGCCCATTCCCCTGCTTATAAGCCCGACAACTGTTATCAAAAGCGAAGCCCCGGCAATTGTCGAAGTAAATTTTTTTGCCATATTATGCCTTCCCGCTAAAGGGCAGGTTTTATATTACCGCAGTCTTTTTGAAAAAATCGATAGTTATTTTTAAACCATCTGCCCTGTTTACTTTAGGCTCCCAGCCTAAAATCCTTCTGGCCTTTTCTATATTCGGCTGACGGACTTTAGGATCGTCTTCAGGCAAATCTTTGTAAATAATTTTGCTTTTAGTGCCGGTAATTCTTATAACTTCTTCTGCAAATTCCTTAATAGTAATTTCATCAGGGTTGCCGATATTAACAGGATCTGATTCGTTAGAAAGAAGGAGTTTATAAATGCCGTCCACTAAATCAGAGACATAACAAAAACTTCTCGTTTGTGAGCCGTCGCCAAAGACAGTAATATCTTCACCTCTTAATGCCTGCCCAACAAATGCAGGTAAAGCACGTCCGTCATCAAGGCGCATACGCGGGCCGTATGTGTTAAATATCCTTACTATCCTTGTCTCAAGGCCGTGGTAGCGGTGATAGGCCATGGTAATGGCTTCTCCAAAACGTTTTGCTTCATCATAAACGCCGCGCGGGCCTATCGGGTTTACATTTCCCCAGTAATCTTCAGTTTGCGGATGTACCGTAGGATCGCCGTAAACTTCGGATGTTGAGGCTATAAGCACTCTTGCTTTCTTTTCTTTAGCCAGGCCAAGTACTTTATGGGTTCCAAGCGAGCCGACTTTTAATGTCTGAATTGGTAGCTTTAAATAATCTATTGGGCTGGCCGGGGACGCAAAATGCAAAATGTAATCTATCCGCCCCGGTATGAAGATATAATTTGTTATATCATGTTTCATAAATGAAAAATTTTCATTTCCTGCAAGATGAGCGATATTATTCACATTGCCTGTAAGAAGGTTATCAACACAAATAACTCTTAACCCTTCAGCCAGGAGTTTATCGCACAAATGGGAGCCTAAAAAACCTGCTCCGCCGGTAACAACTGCAGTGTACTTATACAACTAATTTCCCTTTCGTTCATTCTTATAAATATAATTTTTTCTTTCACCAACAACAAAGATAAAGGATACGGCAAGAAAAATGAAAATGCACCCTGCCGCTGAAGAAAATATTACACGTGGGCCGGATGCTTTTAAAGGGGGTATTGCTTTATCAAGTACCTGCACAGTAGGAATATCCCTGTTCTCCTGAATTTTTTCTTTATAATACTGCTGTTGAAGCAGCAGATATACTTCATTCTGAATTTTCACATCGCGTAATAAACCTGCAAGCTGCTTGCCCAGTTCAGGCACATCTTTGAAGGCCAGCAGGTAATCCTGATTTCCAAACTCCATTTTACCGTTTTGGTTATTTAATTCCTGCAGTTTGTCTTTCAAAGCCACCAGCGTTTTATTATCCGGCTGAAGGCTCTCCTGCATTAAGCTCAGATCGACTTCGGTTTTTACAATTTCCGATTTCAATTTTGCTGCGGCATCAATTGCTGCGCTCAACTGCTCCGGCAGGGCAACAGCTTTATTAGTCTTTTGGAACATCATTAGCTTAAATTCGGAGGAATCAAGCTGCGCTTTTGTTTGTTTAAGCTGCCCTTCAATATACTCCCTTGCGTTTCTCGCTTTGGAGGACATCTTTTCCCTGTTTATTATATCAAGAGCTTCAATAAAACAGTTTGAGAGGTTAGCAGATAAATTTTTTATAGAATCTTTTGTACCGTTAAACATAGGGAATAACGGAGTTGAGACATCAACATTTAATTGAATTATACCTTCCTTGGTAATTTCAATGTTCAAATCTTTTCCAAGCTTTTTAGCTGCTTCATAAACATTATCAGCATGATAGTAACTAACCAGGTTATATTTATTAACAACATAAATAGAGGCAGTGCGGCTCTTCAGTATTTCAGAGTAAAGCTGTGAATTCGCATTAGGAACCCCGCCTGATAATAAAGAAGATAAATCCTGCCCGCCTAATAAATTTCCGATGTTACCAAATTGAGAACTGTTGTCAGGCGGTAAAATAGTTACAGTTGAATTATAAGTAACAGGGTATATAAAAATCAGTATAAGAAAAAGCAGTACGGTTGTAGTTGCAGTAACCTGCAAGATAACTTTCCTGTTAAAAATTATTATATGTAAAATATCCCGTAGCATCATATTTTCACCTTGTAGCTACAATTACGGCAATAGTTGCAGCCACAACAGCGGCTAACTGTCCCACAACTGCCAGGGTAGTAGTAAATACTGTCCAGAACTTAGGAGCAGGCGGTTCTTCAGGAACCCAGATTGCATCGCCGGGATTTAGAGAATCTACATCATCCGCATATACCCATTCACCTGAATTAGCTCTTATAACTCTTACTTCGCCTTTTTCAGCCCGCCAGCCGAAACCTCCGGCTAATTCAATATAATTTTCCACATCTAATTTTTTCTGATAAATTATATTACCCGGATTTATAACCTGCCCGAGCATAACAATATAATTTTTTGCCTCAGGCACATTAATAACGTCTCCTTTTTTCAGGACAACATTTTCCTGCTGATTATGGTTTACAAACAATGCCTGAAAATCCACTACAACTTTACCTTTTCTCTGGCGTGATTTAGCTTTAAAATAATCATATTCATCGTCTGTCATATCCTTCCGCAGTATGTCTTTAAGCCTTTCATATTCCGGGTCATTTTCAATTGTACCGAGGCTTCTCCATAAACTGGCATCAACAAGGGAAGCATCTTTTAAAAATCCGCCTGCTTCATTAATAATATCTTCAAGAGTGGTTTTATCTTCAATTATTTTATAATATCCCGGGTATTTTACCCAGCCTTCAATTTTAACATAACGGTCTATATAATAAAGAGGAATCTGCCGTACAATTATCATATCCTGATTATCCAGTATAACATTCTTAGAAGTTAATTCATCAAAAGAATAATATTCGCTTCTTTGATTTTTACCGTCCTGTAGGAATTTCACAATCTCTATAGAATCGGTTTTTGCTTTGCTTAAGAATCCGCCGGCAAGTTTTATAAAATCGGCAGCGGATTCACCATTAACAAATTCATAAACACCCGGGTACTTCACTTCGCCGCGTATAGAAACAACTTTATCTGATTTATCAATAACAACAATATCCCCTTCACGTAAAAGCGGATTGTTTTTCCTGTCGGCAAATCTGAAAAACTTTAACAGGTCATATGTAACTGAACTGCCGTCATTAAAAATTACTTTTATGTTTCTGTAATTAGAAGAAGATGTCAATCCAGAAGAGCCTGCTATTAAATCAATAAGTCTGGAGTTTCCCGGCAGTATATAAGTTGAAGGCTTTTTAACATCCCCGGTTAAAGACACTTTAATTTTCCTAAAATCTGTCAGTGAGATCGAAACATCTACATTCTTATAGTATTTATTTACAGCCGATATAATTATTTTTTTAGCCGACTGGAGATTAACATTTTGCAGATTTATTTCCCCAATTTTGGGGATAAACAGGAATCCCTCCTGATTTATTATAACGTTAAAATTAAAATCCTGAATACCGCTGATAGAAATAAACAATTTGTCCCCCGGCCCGACAAAATATTCTTCTGGATTTATACTGCCGTCGGTAGCTCCGGTAAGATAACTTTGAATAATGCCGGTAGAATCAGGTACACCGGTAAAAAATCTTTCTCCATAATCCGGAAGAATTTGTGAATATAACGATTGGCAGAAAAGAATTACCGCAGCTAACAGCGAGAATAAATTTTTAATACTCAAATTATTAGAATACTCTTAATTCTTTAAAAATGATTCAGGGATTAAATCCGCTGTTTATTTAATTAAAAATTAGAAAATTATTCCGTCACTTCAAATCTTCAATGAAATTTTACGCAGTGAAATCAGGCTTACAAGTGATCCTATAACCGGGCCGATTAATAAAGCAATTACAATATATAAACCGCCGCTAAAATTAAAAAATCTTCTTAATTCTATTAAGTTATCGAAATAATAAAACAGAGAATAGAAAGCAGCCAGTGAAATAATTCCCGCCAAAAGGCCTATCATTATACCGTTCAGTACGATTGGCATTTTTATAGTTGACAGTTTAGCACCGACCAGCTTCATTGTTTCCATCTCATCGTACTTGGATTTAATAATCAACTTTATAGTGCTGTAAACAATATAGATTGCAATAAAGAACAAAACAGCCGTAATTACGAAAATATATTTTTTAACCTTATCTATTTGAGATAATATTTCATATACAAATTGCTGCTGGAAAACAACATCATCAACTCCCGGCAAACGTGAAAGTGCGGCAGTAATCTTATTAAGAGAATCTTTTTCTACGTATTTATCTTTAAGAGCAACCTGGAAGGAAGCAGGCAGCGGATTGTAATCAAGCAATGTTCTGAAGTCTTCGCCGGTTTCTTTTACAAAATTTCTTGCAGCTTCATCCTTGCTAATATAATTAACCGAACTTATATAATACTTTCTGTTTAATTGCTTCTGGAGCAGTTCGGTATCGTTAACATTAATTGAATCTTTTAGGAATATATTAATATTAACGTTCCTTTTCAGGCTCTGCTGAAATTCATTAGAAATTTGAATGGATATTAAGGACGCGATAATTAAAAATACAGAAATGCTGATAGATATAAGTGAAAGGAAGAATGAAGATTTTGCCCTTCCAATTAGTTTTATAGCCTCTTTTAACCAGAAAAAAATCATAATAAATGTATTATCAGTATAAAAATTATTCCGTTACTAATTTAACCAAATAAATATAAGGACTCCAATCAAAAAACAGGTTTTATTTCCCTACAGGCTTGATTGGTCAATCCATTTTGATATAAGCCACTTCCCTGTTTGCGAATCCTTTCTTAAAGTCATGTCCACCCTGCCGTCAAGGCGTACTACATCAGTAGAACTGAATGTAATCGTAAGGTTAAACCCCCTTATAATTTCAGCAGTAGTCGAATCACTTGTCGATAAAAGTATATTATTCCAAATTAGATCCAGTTGCTGGGAGTTTTGAAATAGCCCGTAAGATGTTTTCATCTCATCATCCCTGCCCCATGAGACATCATATCCTAAATCATAGTCGGTATATGTAAATACAAAATCACTTGCAATTAAACTTCCGTAAATAGAAGAATCTCTAAAAGCATACGCATGCTGAAAGTTTTGGAATAAGCCGTCTATTGTTTTCTGATCCGATAGCGTGCTTGATGAATTGGAAGGGCTGTTGTCTAAAGCCGGCGCAAAAGGATTCTTACAGCCCGCAAAGGTTATAATAAAAAGGAATAATATAATTATTCTTTTATTAATAATTCCTTCCTTTCAATTCACTCCAGGTGGGAAGATTTACACTGCTGGTTTTAGAATCCTGCCAGTAATAGATACTCCACACAGACCGCGAGTCGCGGATCATATTAAAGGTTAAAGTTCCCTGGTAATTCTGCGGAAGTGTTTTATCATTTGTAGGGACATCTAAAAAATAAGACGCCATATAAACTAAGCTGTCTCCCTGCGGGCTTTCCGAAACATCCGATAACGTTAATGTTATTGATAAGTTTGATGTAACCTTAGATTTTAAGTTATTAAAATATGCCTCTTCATTCTTTTTGCCCCAACTTTCCGATAATGACGGATATTGCGACAAGGCACTGCTGGCGGCAGAAAATGTAAAAACCTTTTGACTATATGATGAATCTGAAAAACAGGATAAATAATTCTGTACATTTAAATCTTTTAGTGAATTAACCAGATTGGATATAAGCAGGTCCGGCGTAACAGCCTGCTGATAATCAGAACGGGACTGGCTTGGCGATTCTGCGCTTCGTGTTGTGAATAAATCACAGCCGCTTATGAGTAATGCAAATAATATAAAATATAACTGCTTCATTTCTGAGCAATAATAATAATTCTCGGGGAATTTTCTAAGTCAAAATCTTTTCCATTCGAATCGCCGAAATACCTATTAATTCTAAAACCCGCACATGCTATTGCATTCAACAATTCATCTTTATAATACATCCTGACGGATTCATTAAATTCTTTTATGATTCCGTTCTTTTCAATAATTATTTGTTTATTAACCCTGTCCTTTTCAATATGCCTTCTTTGAATAATTTTTTTACCGGGAGAATCGCTTACTGACTCCGGAACAAGGTTTTTTTCTATATACCTGCGGTTAAAAAAATCAAGCACAAAATATCCTGCATTATTAAGCTGGTTATATGCCGTGTTTATTATACTAAAATTTTGCTCATCCGTTTCAAAATACCCAAAACTTGTAAATAAATTTATAACCAGATCAAATCTGGTACAAATAGAGAATTGCCGTAAATCCGCACGTAAGAAATTAACATTTACATTTGATTCATCCGCAGCTTTTTTAGCTATTGAAAGCAGATTTCTGCTCAAGTCCACGGCAGTTACATTAAAACCTTTTTCCGCAAACAATATTGAATGCCTTCCGGCGCCGCAGGCTAAATCCAGCACTTCTGCTTCAGGTCTCAAACTTACATTTTGTAAAATTAAGTTAACAAGTTTTTTAGCGTCTTCTTCATTCCTATTACGGTAAACATCCAGATATTCATCCGTATCAAACCAATCCTTAAACCATTCAGTCATTATAATTCAATTCTTCCGATTACAGCCCTGCCTATCGTAGCTTCGTCTGCAAATTCAATATCCCCGCCTATAGGTAAGCCGCGTGCAATTCTTGATACCCTTACACCAAACGGCTTAACTAATTTTGCAAGATACAGGGTTGTTGTTTCACCTTCTGTGTCAGGGTTCAATGCAAGTATAACCTCACGGATATCTTCTGTTTCAAATCTTCTGATTAATTCTTTTATTTTTAGAGAATCTGCACTTATACCGGACAGTGGCGAAAGCACTCCCCCAATAACATGATAAAGCCCGTTATATTCGTTTGTCTTTTCAATGGCGATAACATCATTAACATCTTCAACAATACAAACAACAGATTTATCACGTTTTTCACTTTTACAAATTTCACATAGATCTTCAACGGAAAGATTATAGCAGCGTGAGCAGAACCGGAGCTTGGTTTTCAGTTCTTCCAATGCTTTAATAAAACTATCAACCTGTTCTTTATCACTTTTTAGTATATGAAGGGCTAACCTTTGGGCAGTTTTTTTACCAATGCCGGGTAATTTACTTAGCTCTTCTATAGCAGCAATTAATGGCTCGGCAATTTGCAATTTAAAATCCCGGTATGTTTAGTCCAGGAGGAAGCATTCCCTTAGTAACCTTAGCCATCTCTTCTTCAGCAAGTTTATTTGCTGATTGTAAAGCTTTATTTACCGCAGCAACCACTAAATCTTCTAAAATTTCTTTTTCGGCAGGATTTATGACCTGTGGGTCAATAACAACAGATATTAATTCTTTATTACCGTTAGCAGTAGCTTTTATCATTCCACCGCCAGCTTCTTCACTTACACTTAAATTTCCCAACTGATTCTGAACCTTTTGCATCTCTTCCTGCATTTTCTGCACTTGCTTCAACATTCCTTGCATTCCGCCCTTCATTATCGCCTCCTGTCTAATTAATACTACACTTTTTAAGATGATTATTTATAAATTTACGGTAAATATAATATATTAGATTGACTTTTTATACCTAATTTTTATAATTTCAACACCAAAAATTACGAAGGAAATTTTGGGGCCTAATAAAATTAACAATATCAGTGACT
>JARLHB010000232.1 GCA_031292465.1 Ignavibacteriaceae bacterium | reverse complement strand
AGACCGGATAAAGCACATTATTCTTATAGCAATATCAGCGTCCAGATACTTAATGCATCCGACGATGATTGCTAATACAATTAAAGTTAGTGTCATTATGAATTGACCGGATGCGTTATTTTTTATCATTTACCTTTATTAACTGTCTTTCTATTAAAAATTATTATTGTAAACTTAACAAAACTGAAAATCAAATAATCTATACTTCATTCGGGTAATATTCCATGCTGCTTATAGAAAAAATTGATTCGGATTTTATACTCAACATTTCTTTTAGATAAAGTTTAGAAAAGCTTTCAATTTTCTAAAGAAGAATATCAATATCCTAAAAAATCAAAAATTTGTCGCGGAAAATTACCCGAATATTTTTATCACTCTAATATCACATTCCCTTCAGGTGATAAGTTAACATACATTAAAAATAGAGTTTTTGTCAAATCATATTATAAAAATTTTATAACCGAATATTTCAAAGTATATAAATCAGCCTCTGGCCAGTTACTGGCAGGGTTTGGCACTTTTCCCAATAATGTGATAGGGTTTGATGGCTCTGGGGTGGCAGGTATTAAATGGCCTTTTTTACCTTTTAGCGGCTGGTTTTCGTGGCTCTCGACAGCCAAAGGAATGTTTGCTAAAATAAGCATAATTTATTGCTTTATTCAAAACTGAGGCGCTACCAAATATCTAACTCCTTTTCAAAAGAATTACAAAATATGTATCTTTAAAAGTTATTTAATAAGGTATTGATGTCGGATTGTCTTTTAGTTCAAAATATTGACTCAATTTGATTTATGCTCTATAATATAAAGAGAAATTCTATATAAGGTATCTATGAAACAAATGCCTAAAAACTTACAGCATCTTTTTTGGGATATTAATGTAGAAATGTTCAATCCTTTCGATTATCCCGAGTATACTATTGGACGTGTCCTTGAGTTTGGGGATGAAGAAGCAATCGCCTGGCTAAAAGGTTGCTTCGCAGAATCAGAAATTAGAAAAATAGTCAAATCAGATAGAAAGCTATCTCCCAAATCTGCAAATTTTTGGGCAATCATATTTGGCATTCCTTTCGATGATATTGCCGTATTACGCAAATAATAGAGAAACAATCATATGGATAACAATAAATTTTTCTGGCATAAGGAAATTCTTCCGTTTGCCTCGGATGAAATTCTGGTTGAGTTGAAGCGTAAATTGCTGTTTCCGCAATTTTATCTTGCAGGAGGCACTGGATTGGCGCTTATGCTTGGTCACCGTCTATCCCGTGATTTTGATTTCTTCAGTCAAGAGCTATTTAATGAGGAAATTCTGTTACAAAAGTTACAGGGATTATCTGGACTGAAGATTGTTGCAAAGGACGAATATACTCTCCATATTATCCTAAAGGGAATTAAAATAAGTTTTCTGGGATATACCTATCCGCTTCTCTATGAACCAAAGCAGTACCAGCCAGAAACGGGTATATATATACAGGTTGCTGATGAACGGGATATTGCCTGTATGAAGATAAGTGCGATAAGCAGTAGAGGTACAAAACGGGATTTTGTGGATTTATACATAGTTGCAAAGAAGTTTCCTTTATCGGAACTATTTGGACTTTTCAGGCAAAAATTTTCACTGACTCCTTATAACAATGTTCATATCCTTAAATCACTAACTTATTTTGCAGATGCTGAATCAGAACCAATGCCTGATATGCTTATCCCTGTTTCATGGGATGAGATTAAGCAATTCTTTGTATCCGAAGTCCCCATGCTCTTATAGACTTCGACAATAACGTTTTCCGAAAAGTCAGTAAGGTGTGTTTTTTAAAGATTTTATTAACAGAATGGTTAAATAATCCATTTAGGCCAAATGAAAATTTTAGTATAGAAAACAGGCAGGAAAGTTTATTTTAACAAGGATCTATAAGCAGATTACTATCGAGCGAGGTTTATTGGAATATAGGATGGTTTATAGTTGAAGAAGAACAAAAAGGGAAGAGAAGTATGGTTACGTCAGTTATCTTAAAACGGAATTATCTTCACGATTATCAAAAGATTTCGGTAAAGGGTTTGATGCTTCAAATTTACGGAACATGAGACTTTTTTAAGTAACATTTCCAATTAGTGCCTCATTGTCACTAATCTAAAAAGGATGAATTAGCGATTAATCAAACAGTTCGTAGTGAATTGCCTGAATTAAAGAGTTATCTAAGAAATGAATTAAGCTGGACTCATTACCGTTTACCTCTAAAATTAGAAACACAAGGAACTTTCGAAATATTCTAATATAAACAGACTTGGTGCCCATCTAACAAACCGGGATGTGTATGCTCTCTGACTTACAACCCTGGCTTGCGATTTAATAAGTGAATCCAACGTCTTTGCGCTCGTTCTTGGAGGCTTGTAACTCTTTAATTGGAGTGTCCACCCGTTATTTATTAAATATTTTTCCAGAGTGCCGCGTTGGCGCGTTTCATCTAAAAGAATAGCCACTTCTTCATTAAAAGACTTCTTTGCTTTATCTTCTGTATCGCCGTATGCGGATAATTATAATGCAGGACAATATGCTACATAATAATCGTCTTCTTTTAAGATGGCCACTTCAATTTTGAGTTTCATATTTCCTTTTAATATTCTGTTTACCATGTTTCAATCCTGTATAGTGAATTGTTGCCGGAAATAATAGGACAGACGGACGTATAGCCATAGGAACGATGATCATAAAAGCCAGGTTGGGAATAAGTGATGAGGAGAAAATTGAACAGATAAGAGAGAATGTGTATATGCAAAAAAAATGGTTTTTTTAAGGGCTGACTAACAGGTAATTTCTATTGAATTAAATATTCAGTTTTATTTGGGATAGAATGAATAAACAAAACTATGAATACCATATTTGTTTGCAAGTTATAATAACTTTCATTGTAATTCAATAATAGATGCTAAAGCAGCAGTTATTTCATCAATCTGATCTTGAGTTAAGTCCCCCATCTTTGGTGAAATAAAACGTTGAATATCAACCCCACGAATTTGAAGAGCATCAACGGCGGATGTTTTAGTAAGGTTATTTTTATTATCAGGTTCGATTTTTACATGCCAAATTGTATCTTCAAAACTAGATTGCCAACCAGTAAGTGGTGCAATGATTTTGAAAGGAAGTTTACCTATAGAATTAGAACTAATAACAACAGCAGGACGTTGCTTTTTTATTTCGGCACCTATCGTAGGGTCAAAATTCACCTTCCAAATTTCACCCCGTTTTATATCAGACGATTTAATATCCAACCAAATCACCTCCAAATTCTTTCCATTCATTGCTAGTTATATAATAACTAAGCAATTTCTCGGCTTGTTCAGAAAGAATTTTTCCTCTATCACTTGCAGAAAGTTTTAGGAATTCTTTCTTTTTTATAAGAGAAAGTTTCTGTGGAGCTATTTCATTACCCAATAAACGTGCAGCTTCTTCTGAACTAATTAAACCTTCCGAGAAAGAATGAAGGACATTAGTTTCGAACCAATGTGATTTTTCTTCTTTCATAGGGCTCGGCTCATTTCTTTTCCAATTGTTTTTATTGATAGTTTTATACCAATTTGAAAAAGAAATTTTTGAAATAACTTTAAGATCGAGCAAGCGAAACAGAAGCGCTTGAATACTAATGCCAAATATTTGCTTAAGGATTAATAATTCTTGCAATTGAAAGTGCTCTCGGTGAGAACCTACAACTTTTAGGATTGTTTCTTTCGGTGCCAATAAAGCTCCTCCGAATCTAAATGCTGCCTTTTCCTCATCTAAATTTTCGGATATATCTAATACGATGTGCCCTAATTCATGCGAAAGATTAAGCCTTTGACGTTCTCCTGGAATATTATTCTTGGAAACTACCACGGCGGATTTTAATTTTTTATTGCCAGTATAGACCAATGCTGAAATACCATCAAATGATTTTTCATGATTAATAGACAATACATGGACAAAATTATTTTCTAAAAGTTGTGTCATGTTACCAATGGGATCTAGACCTAGTTCCCATATTTTTCTTAAATCAACTGAAGCATTTTCAACTTCTTCTAAAGAATTAATTTTGTATTTTTTTACAGGGAGATTTGGTTTTACTAAAGGATAAAGTAAATCCTGTATTTTAACCCTATCTTCTATTATTGAACTAACAAGACTTTCTACCTTGATTTGTTCGTTATTAGTAAGCCCCGAACCCTTTCGATATGCAATAAATTTAAACACAAGATTAGAGGGGAGGGCTAAATTTATTACTTTAACCCCAAGAGCTTTTGCAATTGCAATTAATACTTTATTTGACGGCTTCATTAAGTTTCGTTCATATTTAGAAAGCGAAACTTTAGAAACAATACCTCCAGTCGCAGCTACTAGCTCATCTAATGAATAGCCTTTGGCTAACCGAAACTGTTTAATCCTTTGACTTAACATAAATAACAATTATTTGATGGTTTACAAATATATATAAAATAATTCATTTTGTAAACCAATAATTGACCTACTATAATATACTTTTTAATTATATCCCAAAAGAGCATTTATTTATAAGACTATCAATAATTCTGCTGACTGAGCCCTCCAGCACACCTTCTATGTCACCATTATTTGTAACACCAAGTAAAAGATGTCCTCCGTTACGGTTTAAGAATGCACATATCGATTCAAAGACATCCCTACTAAGCTTGAAGTAAGAACTTTTAAACTCAACTTGAATTCCTTCAGCAGTACGGATTATTTTTTAAAGTTGTTTAACTGTCATCATTAGCAATATTAAATATTTGCGTTTATCAGTAGTATAAATTTATAAAATATCAGTTAATCCTACTAAATAATTATTTTGCCGTACTATGGATTTTGGGAAAAATTCATACATTGCCAATAATAATTTCTCGTAATTCTAAGGATAAACTTCAAAATGGAAGATATAGATCAAAATATCATTAAAGCCGAAGAAGAATTAGATTTCCTTAATAAAAGACGTAAGGAACTGGTTGAAAGAATTTTAGCATTAAAACAGCAACGAGATTTGTCTTACAAAGTTCGAAATGTACCGCTTCCTATCAATAATGAGATCGGTATAAATAATCACTCTTCGGAAAAAGAAAAAATCAATCTGTTCCTCTGTTTATTTAAGGGAAGAATGGATGTCTTCCCTAAAAGATTTGAAAATATAAAAACAGGAAAATCCGGGTATCAGCCTGCATGTAATAATGAGTGGATTCATGGCATCTGCGAAAAACCCAAAGTTAAATGCAGTAACTGTCAAAGACAAAACTTCAAACCTGTAACAGACAAAATAATCCGAAATCATCTAATGGGTTTAGATCCCGAATCCTGGTCTAAAAATGATTATGTAATCGGAGTATATCCGTTACTTCAGGATGATAGTTGCTGTTTTTTGGCAGTTGATTTTGACAAATCAAGCTGGCAGTCAGATGCCTTTGCTTTTCTTGAAGTTTGTCGTGAATTAAACATTCCTGCTTCACTTGAAAGATCGCGCTCGGGCAATGGCGGACACATTTGGATATTTTTCTCAGAACCTGTCGCGGCTTCTTCTGCAAGGAAATTAGGCTCTTATATCCTGACACTAACAATGGCACGAAGGCCTGAAATTAATTTCGATTCATACGACAGATTTTTCCCAAGCCAGGATTTTATGCCTAAAGGCGGTTTCGGCAATTTAATTGCTTTACCGTTGCAAAAAAGGGCGCGTGAGAATGGTAATAGTGTCTTTATTGATGATCATTTTGTCCCTTATAAAGACCAATGGAATTATTTAGGAAACATAAGACGGCTTGCTAAAGCAGAGATTGAAGATATTGTCAGAAATGCATCTGTAAACGGAATGGTCATGGGTGTAAAGGCCGTAACTAATGAAGAATGTGAAGAGCCCTGGAACATTGCGCCTGTAAAAAAGACCGGACTTTTATTTAAACCAGGGGAATTACCCGACCGGCTTAAGATAGTCCTGGGCAACCAGATATTTATTGAAAAAGAAGGATTGCCTCCTTCTTTTATAAATGCACTTATCCGGCTGGCTGCCTTTCAGAATCCTGAATTCTATAAAGCTCAGGCAATGCGGCTGCCTACGTTTAATAAGCCGCGGATTATTAGCTGCCATGATGATTATCCAAAGCATATTGGTTTGCCAAGAGGATGTATCGATGACGTAAATAATTTATTAAACTCTCTATCTGTTAAGCCGGATATTATTGATAATAGATATTCTGGAAAATTGATTGAAGTAAATTTCTTCGGGGATTTAAAAGAAGATCAAAGGCTTGCAGTAAATGCCTTAATTAAGTTTGACACCGGAATTCTTGCCGCTGCTACTGCGTTTGGAAAAACGATTGCAGCTATTTATATAATAGCAAAGCGCAAAGTAAACACACTTATACTTGTACACCGAAAGCAATTAGTTGACCAGTGGGTAAGTAAGCTTAGTAGTTTTCTGCAGATTGACCCGAAAGAAATAGGCATAATAGGAGGAGGTAAAAGACGAATAAGCGGGAACATAGATGTAGCAATAATTCAGTCGTTAAGCAGGAAGCATGAGGTTGATGAAATTGTTTCACAGTACGGCCAGATAATTGTTGATGAATGCCATCATATATCAGCCTTTAGTTTCGAACTCGCGGTCAAACAATCAAAAGCTAAATACTT
>JARLHB010000231.1 GCA_031292465.1 Ignavibacteriaceae bacterium | reverse complement strand
TTTAATAAATTCTTTATCCTGATAGCCTCTTGCATAAGCCTGGCCTGTAAGCAGATTGTCTCTTACCATCTGCCAGATCCATTGTTCCAATGAAGCGGAGAAAGTATTAAAATTTGTTTCGTTAAACTTTATATATTCATCCCGCATTTTATACCAGTTCAGGAAATCGCTTAAAGTAAAACTTTGTGTATTTAACACAACAAGTTTCAGATTATTATAATCCAGAGGCTTTAACGATTCAAAATTTTTTAATGCTTTCTGCATTCTTTCGTCAAGCTTCCATGAATTAAATTTATCGCTGTTTAATACGTATTTACCCAGATATGAACGCAAAATATCAAATGTTTTAGCCTGAATTACCGGGTTACTTTCCAGCATCATTTTTCTTACATATACGTCCGAAAGAGAATCAGATTCAGCCATCGTCAATGCTCTGTTTACATCATATGCTTCCTGCTGCCGCTGAGTCTCAGATGTAATTATATTCTTCCAGCTATTAACTAACTCAACAATATACCATCCGTCCGGTCCTTTAACAGGTTTTGACACTTCCCCGGCTTTCATCGGAGCAACTATGCTATACATTTCAGGATTTTCAATTCTAAATTGAAATTTATCCTTATCCATCGACCTTTTATCTGCAAATATGGAATCTTTCAATTGTTCATTGAATAAAGAATCAAATGATATTCCTCTCTTTAAAGCTTCTGTGTAAAAATTAAGGCTGTCGGAATCAGGTGCATATAGCCATTTAACCCTGTATATTATTTCCTTTTCAGTTACTCCCTTATTTAATTCCGGCTGTTTAATTGTAATATTTTTCCAAATATCATCTTCAAACATCATCTCGGTTGAAATATCGCTTTTTATTGCAGAAAGAAGTTCCTTAACCTGCGATGAGTCTGCATAACCTCTTCCTAACCCGTCAAGCGCCAGCAGCTTTTCATTTATCATGTAATTGAGATAACGTTTTTTTGAATCCTTCTCTCTTTTTGTAAACGAAGGCCCGAATTCATAACTGGATAAAAATTCCCTTGCAGAAATTTTTTTATTGCCTACCCGGGCAACAGTTAAATCACCCAAGCTTGTTTTTAATGCCGAATCAAAATCAATAGTTTTAACAGTATCTTTTTTTTCTCCCGGATAAGCATTAATGACAATACTTAAAACAGTTAATGCTGTAAGCATTAATAAGTTCCGGTAATATGATTTGATTTTACTCATTTAATCCAGTCTGAAAAATTTAACTTAAAACTTTATATCAACAGAGAAAAAGTGCACGCCGTTTAACCTGCCGAAATTACGGAATGCATAATCAAATTTAACTAAATCACTGCTGAATAATATCTTGGAACTAACGCCAACGCCAAAGGTTAATCCTCCTTCGGCATCCTTATTATCCGTCAAATATAATGACTGATATCCACCGCGTAAAAATAAAGACTCTTCATAAGAAAATTCAGTTCCAAAATTTAAACTTTCATAATTATCGTTAGGATGAAGCGCATCTACAGCAACAGTCAGGCGGTAATCGTCTGTTTTAATAGCATTCGTAGAAACACCTATTCTGAACAATAATGGAAGACTCCATGAGTCAAGGTCTATAACATAAGGAATCTGATCATTTGTACCAAGCTGTGAAGCGTCCACACTGGAATAAGTTCTTGTATCAATTCCGGCAAGTTTCATGGATGTACCAAAATTTGAAATAGAAGCGCCGATTACCATACCGCCAAACAGGTCTGTACGGAAAATAGTGCCGATATCTACGGCAACAGCGCTGGCAGACATATGGTAGATGCTTTCCTGAATATATTTTGCGGTAATTCCCACCGAGAACCTGTCCGTAAAACTCCGCGCATAAGAAAGACCAACAGCAATATCGCCCGCGCTGAAATACTCTCCCGTACCTTCCGGCTGGTCAATTGTTCTTACCTTATCATCAGGCATGGAAAGAGAGGTAAAACTGAAGCCTAAATTTCCGAAATTGCCCAATGATAAAACAAGCCCGGCATAATCAAAGCTGATATCGGCAATCCAATTTGTATGGATTGCAATAACTTCATTTTGTGGTAAGTTAGCTATACCGGCAACATTCCAATATAAAGCTGATGCGTCGTTTGCCCGGCTGACAAATGCGGAGCCCATACCGTTAGCGGCGGCGCCTGCACCTATTTCCAAAAATGTTGCAGCAGTTGTACCGACCTTGGAAACATCACTGCCTCCCTGTCCGTACATAACAAACGACAAACATAAGAAAGTAAAAATTGTTTTCATTAAAAATTTATTATTCATTACTGCCTCTTTGCCTAAATTTATCTGCAGCTAAGCCAATGGCTTACAAGCAGTTTGTTATTTTATAATTGCAAATCTGCCGATTTTCTGTCCTAATCCCGGTGCATCAACGTGAAATACATAAACACCAAAGGCTATATCCATGCCGTCTTTAGAAATAAGATTCCACGGTTCCTGCCCGTTTGCAAGCGTTGCATCATGATATAAAGTTTGAACCAGACTACCACTGACTGTATATATCCTGATTGTACATTTTGCCGGCAAATGAATAAAATATACTCTGCGTTCACCACGGCCTGTACTTGTAGTTGTAGGTTCCCATGATGCCGCTGCTACATAAGGATTAGGAACTACAGCAATATCGTTCATATCCTGCTGGAACTTAGTTTTATCAAAGTATGACGATTTGGTTGTAAATTGATAATACTCGCCCGTTCTGAAAGGCTTGGTAGTAACAACTTTATACATATCACCGGATTGAGGTGCTACCTGTTTATCCGCTGAAATTGAAGTATCCTGATATAAAGAAACCGACCAGCTGACGTGACGGTTTGCATTGCTTTTTACTCTGGCGCCCAAAGTATCGCCTGTAATTATAAATATTGCATCGCCAGCTTCAAATAAACCGTTTTTATTCAGATCTTTTATAATAAACTGCAGATGTGGAATATTATCAGTCAAATCATTAACAATAATATTTGTCGCTTCACCCTTGGAAAATGAATCTGCCGGATATGAAGTATCACCTTTTCCTGCATCTGTAAATACGACTTCAAAGTCCGCCGGTAAATTTACCCGTTGGCCTGCATATGCCGCTCCATATCTCGAATCAAAACCGGATTGTACAAAATAATTACTGCTGCCAACTTCCCAACCGGAAGCACTTGTATTAATTGCAACCGTTGTATCGGTAGTAATCCCCATACTGATTCCATCAAGTACTGCCGTTTGAATAGTATTTGTATTAAACCGGGTTAGCTTTACAACCGTATCATTATCAGTATAGTTGATAATAGAATAATAAGGATAAGGATTGTTATGGAATTTAGTACTATCTGTAAAGACTATACGGTATGTATTATTATTTTTAATAGAATCGGGATCAAGTATGCTTATAGTTGTAGAACCTGTTCCCGGCCCGGTATGATTGAAATTACTAACCTGTGAAGGTACATAACCGGCACTTGGCGCGGTAGGGGTAACAACGGCTGTATTTACATCTGTAGTAACTTTCCCGTTTGCATCAACTTTAATCGTACTTGTACATTCCGCAGGGGGAATTCCTTCAGTTACACCTACTACTGAAGTATTTATATAGCCCTTATCATACGAGCAAATAGCATAATAATAAGTTTGTCCATTCACAACTGTTGTGTCCACATATGAATGCTGTAAGCCCGAATCATCACCCTGATAGAACATAGCCCCGTTTACATCTATCGGGAATAAACCGGTTACACCATCTACAAGATCATATTGCGCAAGCGGCTGTCTGAAAGTAGATTTACCATAAGCATCGGTAATAGTTTTGTCCTCAATAAAGTTTGCCTCGGTTGAGCGGTAAATTCTATATCCTTCAAAATTATATTTCTGGTAAAAAGCATCGTAAGTTGTTTCTGCACGGTTATCCCAATACAGAGTAACTTTTTTATTGCCGGCTACTGCTTTTATAATGGGTTTAGCAGGCGGTTTGGCAAATTGATAGCTGGCATTATAAATTGACTGTACGGTTTTTTTCCTTCTTAGTAAATCGCTTTGGTCAATTCCGAAAATCAATGCCATTGAAAATCTTTGGGTACTTCCTGTTTCCTGAATGGAACCGGTTTGAGTAGAATATGTTGTACGGCCTTCCATATGGAAAAGATAGCTTGAAAAGAAATTAGCAAGGTTCACGCCTACAAGAGACTGTCCATGTGGTGCAGGCAACGATGAAAGTGCATTCCAGTTTCTCTCATCATTGTTAAGGTCGTATGTATGCACTGCAAATATCAAGAACCCGGTTAATCCAAGCTGATCTGATTCATCCTTATCAAGTATTCCAAAGTTAGGTTCGCCTTGTTCCGGTTTACCATCTCCTTCGGTCCCGTCTGCATCAGGCCCGGTATAACCGGCATCAAGCGGACCAATACCATCACTTCCAACATCATCATTTAAAGGTTCGCCCACATCCCATTTGCCGTTTTTGTTAAGGTCATCAAATGTCCTCCAGTTACAGTTTTCATCGGCATCCCAGTGCTTTTTCCAGGAATAAGTATAAAAATTTCTAAATTTAACCGTATCTGTAGCTACATCTCTTAAGTAAGGATCTTTATTGGGATCATCTATAAATACTTTAGCTTCATTATCCCGCCGTTCATCAGTAAGTCCGTCACCGTCATTATCAATATTATCATAATCAATTCCCGGGCTTTCAAGGAATGCATATCCAGCCATTCCTACAGGGCTCCAATGGCCCGGGCTTCCATAATTAACCGTTGAATAAGCATAAGAAATATTTAAAGACTGGTCGTAATCTCCTGCGTTATTAGAAGAGTTATCATGCCCGCCGATTCCCCAGTCTACATATTGCGCAAATAAAGTCTTTGGATAATCAGTTGTACTCATATTCGTAATTTCATAATACCAGAAGATAACATCCT
>JARLHB010000230.1 GCA_031292465.1 Ignavibacteriaceae bacterium | reverse complement strand
TAACACAATTATTATCAGAGCTTAAACCTATTATATTTATTAACTTTAATAAATGGATTCTGTGTAGAGTAAGTTAATAACTCATCTTACGCAAGATCAACTAATTTTAAAGTAAATTGGTAGTATAATTGGCGAAACAGCGTTTCGCCGTACAATTTTGCGTAAGGCAAGTTAATAGCACAAATATTCAAGCGTTTTTTCCTAAATATCTTTGAAGATATTGGAAACAACCTTATTTTTCGATATATGTTAACAGGTTATTGATTTACCTGTCATTTTGAATAAAAAGCTGTAGAATATTAAAGGTGGCAGGGGTAAAATCAAAGTTTAATTATAATTGAATAAATCTGACCGGTACTTTTACCGGATAAACAGGTTTTTATCATCTAATAATAAAATTATTTTAAGGTTATGATACTTGGGCTGACAGATATTATAAATTTTATAGCAATGTTTCAGTTGCTGATATTTATATTCTTTCTTTTCAGAAAGAAGTCGAACCGGCAGTCCAATAGGATACTCGCCTTTTTCCTCTTTGTACAATTACTTATTATCTATGACTATGAAAGCTTTAGTTTAAAGAATTACCTTATAAGGTTATCACCTCATTTTTTCTTTATTGGAACATCTTTTATTCTTTTAGCAGCGCCGGTTTTTTATCTTTATGTAAAATCACTGGCATTTACAGACTTCCGCCTGCAAAAGAAGAATACTCTTCACGCCGTACCTTTCATTTCTGCAACGCTTTTATTTTCTTTTTATTTTCATTTCCATTCATCAGCGGTCAAACAATCGATAATACTTAACGGCGGTTTCCTTTCAAGGGAATTCTGGATTGTTTACAATTGTATTGTCCTTTCCCAAATACTAATTTACTTTGTAGTTGACCTTAACATCTTAAAGGATTACAGGAAAGAAATAAGGCAGCAGTATTCATCAGTTAATAACATTAACCTTTCGTGGCTAAGTTTTATTCTATATGCTTTTATTATTTCATGGATTTCAAGCGTAATCGTTTTCCTTTCACAAAATTATTTCTGGAATATCCTCGATCAGCTTGTATTCCTTAACTTTTTCGCATTCTTCCTGTTTTTCAACTATATCTTTTTCAAAGGGCTTACGCATCCTGAAATATTCTCAGGTATTGAAGAAAAGCCTAAATATGTATCTTCAAAGCTTACGCAATCAGATGCGGAACACTACCTTACCAGGTTAAGCGCTTATATGGATAAGGAAAAGCCGTACCTTAATCCGACTATAACTTTGAAAGAGCTTTCATCGGAATTAGCCATACCGGCGCGCTACCTCTCCCAGATAATAAATGAGCATGTACAGTTAAACTTTTACGATTATATAAGCAAATACAGGATTGAAGAGGCAAAAGAAATACTGTCTGATAATTCCAACAACAAAACTGTACTGGAAATACTTTATGAGGTAGGGTTTAATTCCAAGTCCTCATTTAATACTGCTTTTAAAAAATATACAGGTACAACCCCAAGCAGGTTTAAAAAGGAAGTTATCCGGAATTAATTTTTTTATTATGAATTGTATCAACAATAAAGTTGTATTTTAATTTTAGGTTGCCCCGACCTCCCCTTAATCCCCTCCTTGTTAAGGAGGGGAAAATGAACTAAATAAATTGCTTCCTTTTTAATTTTCTCTTCAGAGGGACTCAGGTTTTGCTGCGGTTATAATATTTGTTCAGTTTGCAATAACAGACGGTTAATCATTTCTCACTGCATAAACTTTACCATCAAGGCTGCCGTAAAAGACAACATCATTATAAATCGTAGGTGAGGAAACCACACCGCCTATAAATGGCGTAGTTCCGCAGCCAACTTTCCACTTCTCTGTTCCGTCTGAAGCGTTAATAGCTAATATTGCTCCGCCCATAATAGTATCCGCTTTATTTGCATAACTGGCTAACCCTATATATACCGTTCCTTTATCATAACACGGCGATGACCATGAATCATTCTTAATTTTTAAAGCCCAGCTAACATTTCCGTTTTTAGCATTAAATGCATAAATCGTGTTCAAGTCTGAACTGCCGACAAAAACTTTTCCACCTGCAATTGCGGCGGAAGATTCAACCCATGAAAAATCAAAGCTTTGCTTCCAGATTTCCCTGCCCGTCCTGGCATCCAAAGCATAAAAGAACGGATTGCGGCTGCCACAGTATAGAATGCCCTCAACAATCCGGGGCGAAGGCTGAACATGCTTATACTCGCTCCCATGTGTGTCAAACGCCCAGGCTTTTGTTCCATCGGCAATATTGAAAGCATAGATAAAACCGTCAAAGCTTCCTACATAAACCAAGTTGTCATACACGCACGGCGACGAACGGATAATCCCGCCGGTTTTAGTTTTCCATTTTAAACTGCCGTTTGAGGCATCCACAGCATAAAGACTGCTGTCGCCGCTGCCAATATATATTATTCCGTTACTAAAGCATGGCGAGGACTGCATATAATCCCAGTAAATATCCCCGGCAGGATTAGAAAGGCTCGGCAAAATACGTTTAATGTTATTCCCGATATTAAAGGCCCATAACTTTGTGCCTGACTTAGAATCGATGGAATAAAAATTTCCATCATCGCTTGCAAAATAAACGGCTACGCCTTCAACAGCAGGCTTGCATCTTATTATACCCCCTGTTGGAAATTTCCAATTTATTTTTCCCGTCTCCGCATTTAAGGAATAAAGATTAAAATCATCGCTTCCGATAAAAATCGTTCCATTATCATATACGGGCGATGAATAAACTGCACCGCCGGTAGTTAACGTCCATTTAACATCCGGCTGTGCATTTAATCCTGCAGTAATTGTACATAAGCTGACAGCAAATGCAAGTGCAAATAATTTAATTCCACAAAACTTCATTTATTCATCCTTTAAATATTATTGCAATAGAAACTATTATTAAAGTGTTACAAAAAGATGAAATGACATTGAAAAATTCGTCCGAAAACAGGCAAACGAACTTTTTAGTACAACAAAATTTCATTTCTTTTTTAACCTGCTCCGTTTTAACTTTATTTACTTGATTTTTCTACATTCATAAAAGGATGGAAATATGGAGAAACCCCGCTTAAGTTTCTGGCAAATATGGAATATGAGTTTCGGATTCCTTGGAATTCAATTTGGTTTTGCCCTTCAAAATGCAAATGTGAGCAGAATCTTTGAAACACTCGGTGCAAAGATAGATGCTATTCCTATTTTATGGATTG
>JARLHB010000229.1 GCA_031292465.1 Ignavibacteriaceae bacterium | reverse complement strand
TTTACGATACCGTCCAAACCCGCCATTAAGATTGCAGGGAAAGCAAGGTAAGGGTTACAGGATAGATCAGGACATCTGAATTCAAGCCTTTTAGCTTTTGGGCTATTTGAATACATAGGAATTCTGATTGAAGCGCTTCTGTTTCTCTGTGAATATGCGAGATTTACAGGAGCTTCAAATCCCGGAACTAATCTCTTATAAGAGTTTGTTGTCGGGTTTGTAAATGCAAGCAAAGATGCAGCATGCTTCAACAAGCCGCCTGCAAAATAAAGAGCCATTTCGCTTAATCCGGCATAACCATTGCCAAAGAATAATGGTTTTCCTTTTTTCCAAAGGCTTGCATGTACGTGCATACCTGTACCATTATCGCCAGCGATAGGTTTAGGCATAAACGTAACAGTTTTATTATTTTTCTTTGCAGTGTTCTTTATAATGTACTTAAACAATAAGAGCTGGTCTGCAGCTTTTACCAAAGTTTCAAAACGCATATCAATTTCGCACTGGCCGCCGCTTGCAACTTCGTGGTGCTGAGCTTCGATATCAATTCCGGCATTAATTAAATTACTTACCATTTCATTACGCAAGTCCATTAAAGAATCTGTAGGAGGTACAGGGAAATAACCTTCTTTATAGCGTGGTTTATATCCTAAGTTTGGACCTTCATCACGGCCGCTGTTCCATTTACCTTCAACCGAATCAACGAAATAAAAACTGCCGTTAGGCTTGGAATCAAAACGAACGTCATCAAATACGAAGAATTCAGCTTCCGGGCCAAAATATGCTGTATCTGCAATACCTGTTGATATCAGGTAATCTGCTGCTTTCTGTGCAATATTTCTTGGGCATCTTGAATATTTTTCTTTTGTAGAAGGTTCGTAAACATCACAGATTAAACTAAGTGTTGGAATTTCAACAAATGAATCCAAAAACATTGTAGTTGGATCAGGAATAATTAACATATCGCTTTCATTTATTGCTTTCCATCCGCGGATAGAAGAACCGTCAAAACCAAAACCGTCCACAAATGAATCTTCTTTTAATTGTGTAACCGGTACTGTAATATGCTGCCACTGGCCGGGGAAATCCATAAATTTTAGATCAATGAATTTTATTCCGTTGGCACTGATAAATTTAAATACTTTATCTATTGGGGAATTAGCTTTTGCCATATACTATCCTTTTTAATTTGTTATAAGTAAAAAATTAATTTTAAATTTCAATTTCTGTAGTTTCTTTTACTGTCGATAAGACAAATGTTGTCTTTGTAGCTACAACCCCGGGCCAGGATTGTATTTCGCCCAAAAGTTTTTCCAGCGATTCGGTTTTTTTTACTATTGCTTTTAGTAAATGCGAGCCTTCGCCAAGCACAGAATGGCATTCTATAATCTGTGTTGCTTTTTCTACTTTTGTTGCGAATGTTTTATAATACTTGGATGATTCCATTGTAACAACAATATAGGCCATGATATCATAGCCAAAAGCTTTTCTGTTAACCCTTGCAAAATATCCTTCGATAATACCCTTTTCTTCAAGCTTATGTAATCTCTCACTAACTGAAGGGATTGATAAGCCGACTGATTCCGCAATAACATTTCTTTTGGTTCTGCCGTTCTTTTGCAGAATATTAAGTATTTTAATATCTAAGTCGTCAAGCATTTGCAACCTAATTTATTTAGGAAATACTATATTATTTGCTTCAAATATAAGGCGAAGATGGGAGGAATGCAAATATTCCGGAATATTTTTTACAAATTTTCCTGCAAATAATGCCTATTATTTAGGCATGTTAATATAATAAAATTAGGCTAATTACAATAATTTCTTATTAATTTTCATATAATTGCCTATTTCAGGATAATTATTTAACCCCTGACCTAAACCAGAAGCTTTTTCCATAAGTATTTAATCTTCATCACAAACGATTTTAATTTCTCTCTTATTTTACTTCCGGATGATTAACGTGATATGCCGTATGGCGTATAATATTTGCCTGATCGTTTTATTTCCTCAAACAAAATAAGGTTTTCCTGGGGGCGGTCCTGAAGTATATGATAAAGATGATATTGTACGGCAATATTATTTAATGATTTAACTCCTATTCCGCATAACCCCAGCCTGTACTCAACATCTGAGTCCTCACCTATTGAAGGAGCTTCATATCTTTCGTCAAAGCCATTAATTTTTAGGAAGTCTTCTTTATATATAGAAAAGTTACTGCCAAGCATTCCCCTTTTTTTCTTATTAAAAATTTTTCTCAAACATTCATTCTGGAAATAAAAGCCCTTTTCAACGTAGAATGATTTTCCGAATGTTCCGTCTTCAATAAGCATCACCATATTATCTTCAAGGAAACCTTCTTTTACCCGCTGTGGCGTCAGGTACCCTGTTATCCTTTCAGATAAATTGACGCGGCGTCCAGTAAAGCATACCTGAGGGCTTTGATATTTTACATGTTCACTTATGAATTCTTTATGGGGAATGCAGTCAGCATCCACAAAGATAAGGTAATCAGAATTTGCAGCTACAATTGCTTTATTTAATATTTTATTCTTGCGGAATCCTTTGTCCTCATGCCAGATATGTGTTAACGGGAAAGGCATTGACTGTGATAATTTTTCAATTTCTTTTACTGCCGCCGTGGATGAACCGTCATCTGCAATTATTATTTCAAAATCCCGGAACGTTTGTCTTATGAACCCCGCAAGTACAAGTTTTAAGTAGTCAATCCGGTTATAGAAAGAAAGGATAACTGAAGCTTTTATCATTTTTTTATATGGTTTATTGGTTCTATTATAAGAATTAATTTGTTAAATTTACCAAAGACAGCTATCAAAGATAGGCGTCTTTAAAGAGAAGTGAAAATATATTTTTGTGAAAAATAGTTCTTAATATATTAGTAATAACAGCAAATAATTACTTTTATTACAAGCATATTTACAATGCTCTCCTGCCCTAGCAATGATCATGATAATTAAATCTTAGTTTTAAATTGTTTAGTAAAATTATCGGGATTCAGCCATGAAAAGAATTTTAACAGTTATTTTAGTTGCTTTTAATATTGCTCTTCCACTTTTTGCACAAAACGGGAAAGCGGTTCCGCGCGTTCCGGGGTGGGCTAAAGATGCCATATGGTACCAGATATTCCCCGAACGGTTTGATAACGGGGATAAAACAAATGACCCGGCACCGCATGATATGGAAGGCGCATGGCCGTATAAAATACCGGATGGCTGGCATATTTCTCCATGGACATCCGACTGGTATAAACTACAGCCGTGGGAAAAGGCAGACGGACATGACTTCTACTGGAATGCCGGAGTGCGCCGTTATGGAGGCGATTTACAGGGTGTAATAAACCGCCTTGATTACCTGCATAAGCTTGGTATTACAGCCATATATTTGAATCCTATTTTTGAGTCCCCATCGCTTCATAAGTATGATACAAGAATGTACCACCACGTTGATAATAATTTTGGCCCGAACCCTAAAGAGGATGAGAAAATTTGGGCAAGTGAAAATCCCGCCGACCCTTCTACATGGAAATGGACATCGGCTGACAGCCTTTTCCTTTCTCTTATAAAAAAATGCCATAAACTTGGAATGAAGATAATTATAGACGGAGTTTTTAACCACGTGGGTACTTCATTTTGGGCATTTCAGGATGTGGTAAAAAATCAGGAAAAATCTCCATTTAAAGACTGGTTTAAAATAAAATCATTTGACAACCCTAATACGCCGGAAAATGAATTTGAATATGAAGGCTGGAATGGCGTAAAAGATTTGCCCGAAATTAAAAAAGATGAACATACCGGATTAGTTGAAGGATTTGGAGAGCACATTCACGCTATTATTAAAAGATGGATGGCCCCAAATGGCAATGCTTCGAACGGTATTGACGGATGGCGGCTTGACGTGGCGGAAAAAGTTAATATCGTTTTCTGGGAACAGTTCAGAGCATGGGTAAAAGAAGAGAATCCTAATGCATATATAACCGGTGAAATTTGGTGGGATGATTGGCAGAAGAATAAAATGTTCAACGCATCGCCATGGCTTCAGGGAGATTCTTTTGACGGAGTAATGAATTACAGGTTTGCTCAGGCTGTTAAAAGCTTTGTTGTTGATATTAAGGACCAAATATCGCCTGAAGCATTTTCCGACAGTATAAAAGCAATAGAGGCCGATTATCCGAAAGAAAATTTATTTGTATTGCAGAACCTTATGGACAGCCATGACGTTGACCGCATCAGTTCGCAGATAGTAAACCCCGACAGGTGGTTTGACCATAATGCCGATCCGGGGCAGAATAAATCGTACCTTGTAAGGAGACCAAATAATGAAGAGATACAAAAGCAAAAATTAATTGCTGCAATACAAATGACAATGCCCGGAGCTCCGATGATTTACTATGGCGATGAAGCTGGCATGTGGGGCGGCGATGACCCCGACTGCCGCAAGCCTATGGTATGGCCGGGTGTAAAGTACGAGACTGAAGTATCCGATCCTCTTGGAAGGAAACGTGACCCCGACAAAGTTGCCTTTGATACAAAGCTGTTTAACTGGTACAGAAGATTAATCTCTATCCGGAATGCAAATAAAATATTATCTGAAGGCAGCCTGGAATTTATTTATACGGACAACACTAATAAAGTGCTTGGTTATAAAAGGACTTTAAATAACGATACAATACTTGTTATTCTTAATAATAGCAGTAAGAATAACCTTGTTACAATGAAACTTGATTACAGCAAGAGCAAAAGTGTTTCGCTTAGAAATCTGATTACTGGCGAGGAAATTATTGTGGATAATAATAATCTTAAGGTTTTGTTAAAGCCTTATGAGATGAAAATACTTAGTAAAAATTATAAATGAAATTTAAAGGAGCCGGGTACTGTAACATTATCCGGCATCTTTACCTTTTCTTAACGCATTTTTCTCTTTGCTGCGGGAATAAGCCTTCTTTGCCGGTTCAATTTTGGGCGGCTTTTGAGGGACGGGTACTCTTTTTACTTTCTTTTTTATTTCAATTGGTTTAATTAACATAGTATAATCAAATAATTTTTCTACTTAAAAAATACAATAAAAATCCGCGTTCAGCAATTGATACATTCTTCTAATTAGTGATCTATTTCAAATCGCTGTTATATTATCAATTGTACTGCTACGGAATTACATTCTCAGGCTTTTTATAATCTTTTACCCAGTCTTCCCGCGGATATAGTGCTGGAACCGCCAATATTTTTCCGCCAAACCCGATGTATCTGAAGGTAAGCATTTCAATAGGCGTAACCTGCAGATTGCTTAACCTGTTCTGGTATAGTTTTACATTTTGTCCTTCGGCTAACTTTGCCACATATTTATTCAGCACATCGCTTTTGGTTTTTGCCAGCAGCATATCTCTTGCAGCCTGAATACTGTTTTCGACAGCAGCCTTTGTAACAGACATTTTTTTATCAATTACTCTGTAAATTGTAAAAGTGCTGTCCATATAAACAGGTCCGTATGTGCTTCCATTTTTAAGTTCTGCCAATACAGCCCCCAGCTCGCCAAGCCGTGAAGCAGATACCCATGTAGAACCGGTTGTATCTTCAGGATTGTCTTTTATTTTGTTTAACCTGTTCAGCTGCGAGGCAGCTTCGTCAATATTCTTTATCCGGAATATCTGAAGCTGAAGTTTTACTTCTTTTAGAACCTCGTCCTTATGGTTTTCAAAAAACTCTGTTACCTGCCTGGAAGTTACTTTTACAGTATCGGTAATCTCATCTGCAAGTTTAGCTGAGCGGAATGCATCAAGAAACATCTGGACATTGTATTTTACCTCCCCGGAGTTTTCAAGCCCCAGTTTTATTGCCCGCTGCTCAAGAAAGTGATTTTGCGCCATAAACCTTAATGCAGCATGCAAAGATTCCGTAATTACTCCCAGTGAAGTATCCTTAGGCGCAAAACCGGATAAGGGAAGCTGGTCAAATACATCTTCAAGATTCAGTTCCCCATCTTTAAATTGCAGCATTGGTGATGAAAGCTGAGGATTAAATTTCTCCTTTAGCAAAACAACTTCTGAAGAATTAAGATAATAATAAGGGTCATATGTAGTTGGACTATGATATGATAACAAATCTTTTATTGAATGAACAAGCGGCCTGAAAATTTCATAATTTACTTTTACGTCCACCCCCTTCATTACAGACATAAGATATTTATAGCCCTGTTCTATCTGACGGCGTTCTTCAATAACTTTGCGGACCATCTCCTCCCTGTCCACGGAAGTAGGGTCTGTATATTTTTTATTAAGTTCTCTATGTAAAATTTTAAATACTACCCACCCATCTTCCGTAAAAGCCGGCTTTGAAATAAATCCGGTATTATTACCGAAGAAAGACTTTTCAATTTTTTCGGTAGATTCCCCGTAGCCAATTTGCAAAGTATCATGCTGAATATGAAGGCTGTCAACTACCATGTCAATATTTTTACTGTCTTTGCCCGTCACCGTTTTATAGAACAACTTCGCCGCAGAACTATCCGGCATATAGAACACATCAACTACATAAAGATAATTTGATAATTTTATTCCGTTTGAAATTTCAGTTTTAGTTATTTTTGCTTTGGGCAGTACCTCTTTCCGGTATAATGCGTCCCGCAAAAATATACGCTCCATTTGTTTTTTTACCTGGCTTTCCCCCTGAAATGTTTTTTGCATTGAAGCTGAATTTGATAAGAGCTTTTCAGCAACCATTGAATGAAGAAAACCTTTTTTCGCTTCGTATAAATTATCGGAGATGTCTTTTCCCGGATATACCGTTAGTTCAAACCTGTTTTCAAAATCATCGCCTGTTATCGGCTGGCCGTTTACAACAGCTAAGGTATCATTCTCTGTATAGCACAATAAATTTGAATGTGGGAATGAAATAAGTAATACAACAATTAAAATAGTAAGATATGCCCGATTTGATTTCATGAATAACACTTTCAATTTCAACAATAGTAAAAAGTCCCTGCTAATAATTACAGCAACCGGAGTTAATACAAAAAAGTTGTTCCTTTGTAAGTTGCAATAATAACTGAATTAAAAATACACTTATCTCAAATTAAAAAATCTTATGAGTGTTTCAAAAACCTTTTTCAAAAAAGATGAGACTTACCTTTTTATTTCAGGCAAGTCTCATATCAGAGTTACTTCAAAAGAATCATTTTCTTAACACTATTAAAATTATTACTATGTAACTGATAGAAATAAATACCGCTTGCAACTGACTGGCCAAAATTATTTTTACCGTTCCATACCACCTTATAGTTCCCCGGCTGCTGAACCTGATCTACCAGTGTAGAAACTCTCCTTCCAAGTATATCATAAATAAGCAGTTTTACACTTCCCGTTTTGGGAATATCATAAGATATAGTAGTTGAAGGATTAAACGGGTTTGGATAATTCTGAGAAAGCGCATAGGAAGACGGTATCTGTTTTTCTTCTTTTACATCAGTAATAGGCGAGTTATCAAGAATTATTAACTGCGATTGATATGGTGTTAAACTGATACTATAATTGGAAAGTGAAGAAGATGTTACCAACTGTGCAGTACTTCCAATTATGTCGTTTGCATACCATGTCTTAGTTGCATCCAGGTTAAGAGAATCTGCAGGGATTTTCAATGTTAAATTTACATTATTCTCGTAGAAGTTGTTTATAAGAATGCTTCTGTTGTTGCCCGAAATTCTCATGTACGAATAAACCGAGTCAGCAGAAGTGTTGGGAATTTTAATATAACTTCCCTGCTGCAAGGATGGATTCCCATTTCTTGCGGCAATTAACTTTTGATAATATACCTGAAGATCATATGCATCATTCCAGCCAACCATGTTGCGTTGAGTTGCCTCGCCGGTTTCCTGCCCCGCATAAATAAGCGGCAGGCCGGGTGATGTTAATAAAATTGATGCAGCTAATTTTGTCTGTGCAGAATTAAATACCGAGATAAATCTTGCTTCATCATGATTTTCCAGGAATCTGAACGGCCTGGCATAAGGCAAATAATTTGGGCCTTTATACCATGCGACTAAACTGTCCAGCGATGATATTTTTGCGCTGTGGCTCATTACGGAGTTAAGCATATTATACCATGGCCAATCATACCCGCTGTCAAATTTATCATTGAAATAGTTCAGGTTATCAGACTGTGCTTCACCAAGAAGCAGTGCGTCAGGCTTTATAGATTTTAACGTATTCCTGAATTTCTGCCAAAAAGCAGGTCCCGACGGCCGTGTATCGTTTACTCCCCAGGCAACATCGCAGCGGTAGCCGTCAATATTAAATTTCTCAAACCAGTACTGGGTCATTTGCAACAAGTAATTTCTTACCCATGCCGATTCGTAATTTATATTCGGTAAATCCCACCAATTAAACAGGTACTCATAATCACCCTGTGCATCCCACTGATAAAAGTTATAATACGGTGAATAGTCTTTATATTTATAAGAGTCTATCATAAAAGGATGTACAGCACTTGTATGATTTATTACAAGATCCAGTACTATCTTAATACCAATCTGATGAGCTGCTTTTACAAGGCTGGCAAAATCCTGTTTAGTACCATAATCTGATGTTATATCATAATAATCAATTACATTATAACCATGAGGGGAGGCCGCCGGCATTATTGGCATTAGCCAGATACAATTTATTCCAAGATTTTTCAATCTGTTTAGAGAAGATATTATGCCGGTAAAGTTTCCGTAAAAGCTGAACGAGCGGACATATATTTCATAAACTACCGATTTATCAATCCAGCTTGAATGCCATGTTTGCAAATCGACAGTATCGGCTACTCCTGATTTTACAACTACAACAGCCCGTTTCCATGTAGTATCTAAACTAGTTGCAGCAGTCAACGTAAAATAGTATTCGCCGTCAGTAGTAGGAGAAGAATAACTTGCCACCGCCGTATTTGCGCCTGTCAGCGTTATCGATGCCGGATTAACGGGATCAGTTTCCCATTTATATGTAACCGGCAATCCATCTAAATTAATTGATGTGCTTGCATTAAGAGTAACATTGTTTTTATTTATTGTATAATTAATTACAATTTTTGTCCCGTGTTCAGCATGGTAAAAGAATGATACATTCTTACTAACCGACTGAATTGAATTCTTAGTTACGGAAGCACTGATTAAATTTATTCCGTCTGTAAGCGGTATAGATGCGCTGAAAATGCCATTACTTACCGGCACAGTAGTAGTAAACGTCGTACTTCCATTTTTCAAATTAAATGTTGCAGAACCAATAGATAAATCACTTACTTTACCATAAACTGCAACTGTATCTTCATACCAATCGCCGCCATCTGTTTGTAAAGTTATAATTGGCCTGTTAGCAAGTGCAGAGTTAATTTCACCCGGTGTTATGCCGGCAACCCCGCGGTATTCGCTGCCTACAACAGCAGGTTTTGGTCCACCTAAAAAGTATGGCAATATGTAATTTGAGAGAATCCTATGCTGTGCTGAAGTGTTTTTGAAAAAAGCAAAATCATAAACATTGGGATTACCCTTCAAATTACTTCCACCATTACTGCTGCCGACTTTAATTGCACCGGTGGAATTTCCAAGAAAGGAATATGCACTGTAATACCATTTGTTTACGTATGAACCCATAATGTTTTCAAGCGTTGAAAGCGGTATGGAGAATTTAAATTGACCGCTCGTTTTGGCATCTGAATTTACAGTTATTGCATCACCTTTTTGTAAAGGATCGCGGGAGATATAAATTACATTCTCATTACCGCTTAATTGAGCAGAATTGGGTGTTGCTATTATGAAGTAAACGCCCATATTATTCCAATCAGGAACTTTAATAACTGCGCCTGACAGTGCGTCGACATAATCTCCGGAAAGTTTGTTAGTAATTTCAAAAGCGATTCTTGTATAATCGTCTATTGCACCCATATTAATAGTAAATTGAAGTGAGTCATTAGATGAGTTTAAGCCAATTTCCTGTATGTCTGCTGCATGTGCCGTAACACTGGTTGGATAAGTATAACTTCCCGGCCCGTCATCGTCATATTGGGCATCAACATAATGATAACCTGTATTTAAAGGATATACGCCAAAAGTAAGATAGGTATCTTTTGCAATGTTGCCGTGGATATCTGTCCCCGAAAATTTAACGACATGCCTTCCCTGAGCAATATTATTTACAGAAGACTGAATCAGAATGCCGTCTTTTGTTGAATCCATAGTGGCTGTAATTAAATTGCCATCCAAATAAACTTTAATAGTATTAGTATCAATTACCGTACTGCTGTCGTTAGATGATATAACAGCTTCGATATTAAAGTTTCCTGTAGGATATGTTAATATAGTTCCCTGATGCGGCGAAACGAGATTTATTACCGGGATAGCATTAACCTGTTTTATAATATAAGGATTAAAATCCGGATTTAAATGCGGATTATCCGGGTCATAAAAGTAAGCTGTTGAAGCGCTTGCACTTTTAATTATAAACTGATATTCAGTTTTAACATTAAGCGGTAAAACTTCGTTTATGGTAAACAAACCGTCTGCATCGGGTCCGGTCATAGGGTCAGCACCATAATTGTTAAAAGAGCCCTGAATAGAAGCAGTTAATACACTGTCGCCTAATAATTTTAGATTCGGGCTGTACTGATCAAATACAAACTGATAAGGCGCCTGGAGAATTAAATTTGAAATCGTAAATGCTGAAGAATCTGTTCCTATAAAACCTTTATTGTTTTTAACAGATAATTTAACAGTATGATTTCCTAGTGTAAGAGGTGTGGTTATTTGATATGTAAAAAGGTTTTGGCCTGCATTATAATAACCGGGGCTGTTCGGTACTTCAACATCGTCTATTACAAGTTTTATGCTTGATACATCAAGCTGGTTTCCCGGCCCGGTGGCAAATTTTGCAGTTACTGCAGGAAGCTTTTCCTTCGTAACCAATCCATCTAATGGCTGAAGCATGTAAACCATCGGATCTGTTATATATAATACAGAATTGTTATTATTTTTTGGATCGGTAACCGGGTTATATGGATCAGGAATCCATGCGGTAATTGAGGTATCATTACCGGAGATACTGTATGTTACAAATTTATATTCATAAAATCCTGCACCGTTGTATGTATAATTTCTTGTAGTATCCGGCATTAGGGGAATTGTGATCTTCCAGGTATTATTACCAATATTTTTCAATTGATAAGGATGGCGGTTATAATAGTCTCCCCAATTATTAAAAGTACCGTTTATTCCTACACCAGATTCACCTGCCTGCAAGGTACGCTGTATAGTAAATTCATACGGGATTCCGTTAGTGCTATCAACCTGAGAATACACAAAAGTTGATGAAACAAAAAAGATTAAGAAAAGACAAAATGCAGGTAAAAAGAATATATTCTGAGAAATTCTTACACGATTGATTATTTCCATGATTATTCCTCTCCTGTTTCCTATGAAACTAGTTTATCTGATACATTACATATTTATCGAACTAAAATTCAAGCGGTAAAATATTCGCATCTGCAGTGGTAAGATAAGACAATAAAATTAATGGGGTCGCCTTATTCAAACGACCCCATTATAACTAAAATGTTACATAAGGAGACTGTTTACTTCATCAGAACCATTTTCTTTGTTACAGTAAAATTGCCTGCTTGCAAACGATAGAGATAAACACCGCTTGCTAACTTTGAAGCGTTGAAATTAGCAACGTAATTACCTGCTTTCTGGAATCCCTGGAATATTGTTGCAACTTCCTGGCCAAGGATATTGTATAACTTAAGTGATACATTACCGCTTTGTGGAATTGCATAATTAATATTTGTAGTAGGGTTAAACGGATTCGGGTAATTCTGGCTAATTGCATACTTTGTCGGTAATGTCTTGGTATTCTGGCTGACAACAGCAGTTACCTGATCGCCGAATTTATCATTCACTATTTCAGAACCGCCTGTAAGATTTAGAGCCAGCGTATGGTTTATACCGGTTCCCGCTTCATTGTCTAAATAAATTGCACCACCATTTAAAGTATCTACATTGTCAAAAACTGCCCCATATTTAAAGAATACTGGCGTTACTGAACCTGAAGGGAATATTATAATAGCAGAATATATCCCATCATTAGCAGTTGCATCACCATGAGTAGCGTCACCATCATCATATACTTTTAGTAATAAACCGCCCTGAACTGTATCGGATTTTAACCAATTGGATGGCCACTGCAACGGTTTTACACTACCACCAATCCATACACTCTGCAACCCGGTAATTAAGATATTGTGAAATCTTTCATGGGCACCATTCATATTGACACGGAATGTAATTGTGTCTGCTGCTGTAGTTAATCCACCAACTGTAATAACTGGGGCAACAGGTCCTATAGTAGTATCCTGCTTCGGGAACGTAAATGTGCGGTTATCAGCAATATTTTCCCAGCCTGTATTTGCAAATCTAGATTCAGGATTAGCATGGAATTTCCACTGAACAGTAGAACCAACTATTGCGGTAAATTTAAGAGTAACTTCGAATATAGTCGGGTCAGCTAATCCCTGTGTTAAAAGTGAACCTGGTCCCCAATCAAGAGGGGTTGTATTACCACGAACTTCAATAGAATCTGTACCCGGAATAAATCCCTGATCTATCAAACTGGACATATCTGCTTGAAAGGTAATATTGACGGTTGCAATATTACCCTCAGGAAGTATATTATTAAAATAAACAAGAGGAATAGTCTGATTTGCATCTACAGTAACAGAATCAATACGATTAGGATCATTTTCCCATTTATCTGAACCTGCATGTGTAAGAACGAATTTATAATTTAATACCTTACCTTTAACGGAATCCGGGAAAGGAACAGTAAAAGTAAAAATAGAATCGTTTGTTGCACTCTTAGTCATCAGGAAGTAATACCCCCCCCAATCACTTTGATCAATATAATGGCCAAAGTCACCTCTAACGCATATACTGTCCGTGGAAGGCACAAAATTACCTAATGTAATTTGTAACCCCATATCAACCTGAAAAGTAACATTAACATCGGCAAAAGCCCTGCTAAGCGGCAAAGCCATCAGAACTATAAATGCCAATGCAGTAATTCTTTTTAACATAACCTTACTCCTTTTTGTAATTAATTGTGAATTAAATAGCCCTAATAATGTTCCTTAACTCTTTCTTTAAATATCACCTCCTCAATGAAAGCCATAGCATAAAATGATGCTACTTTAGGAAAATCATTTCCTTAATTTGAAATAACTTTACAACTTCTAAAATGTATAATCAGATATTTTTCCATTTATTAAAAACTTACAGATAACGCAAATTTTTGAATGTTTTCTAATCTGCCGTATTTTTCATAAGCATAGTCAATCTTAAAAGTTAGGCTGTAGTTAATATCATACGCCAACCCAAATCCGAATGTTAAGCCTTCTTCGCTGTTTGGAGCACCCCATGATTTATATCCCGCCCGTGCATA
>JARLHB010000228.1 GCA_031292465.1 Ignavibacteriaceae bacterium | reverse complement strand
TGCGCCTTTAGGCGAAATTAAATCAGACAGCACTTCCGACAAATCGGGCTGATGCCCTACCAAAGCTATTTCTTCGCCGTTCAATGAATTTGCAATCTCCATTATATCTCCGGTATCGCATCCCGGTGAAAGCTTTTTATCTATTAATATTTTATCGGCTGCATTGTATTGTTCAGCGATAATATTGGCTGTTTGAATGGCTCTGGCAAGCGGGGAAGTTATTATAAAATCAAATCCTTTTATCGCGTTTTTCCAATTAAGTACAGCAGACTTTAACTTAATTTTACCTTCGGGAGTAAGTTCCCTGTCAAAATCTTTTTTATCTAAAGAAATTCTTTCGGCATCGCCGTGGCGGATAAGATAAATGTTCATAGTATTTTACAACTTATTAAAATAATGAATGGCTAAGTTACAAAAATTCAGTTATTCATTGAAAAAGAGTTTATTATATTATTGAAATCATTTTTGTACTGATCGTATGTATATCTGGAAGCTGTAAGAATTAACAAGTATTTCTTTGTACCCCATGAATACTCAAAAAACTGGACGAAGTTATTCTTCGAAATAATCTTCTCGGAATATCTTACACGGTACTTTCCTACAGTGGAATTGGTTAGTTTATAGTCAACATAGTTTTCCGTAGAGTCGCTTCCGGGCAGCGCTATAACTGAAATATTTGCGCCTATTACATCATTGATATATTTTGTACCCTTTAACGAGCTTTTAAGGAAATCTGTAACAGTAATTCCTTTTAAGGTCTTCCAATTATCAGACAAAGTAAGTGTATAGCCTTCATTGCTTTTTATGTTGCCGGTATTTTTTATTGTGTCTATATCAATGTCTATACCGACTGATGCGTATAATGTTTTCTTATCTATAATTTCGGGTTTATCGGAATAGTTTACGAAATTTTTAATGCGTTCAAGGACAAAATTATCAAATACTTTGCCGTTGCTGGAATATTCTTTCTTCCTGCGGTTAAATGTGAAAATGTCATTCATTCCTGAAATCGATGAGGCCTTTGTGCCTGATAATTCTGTTGTAATCCTGTCCTCGGAAAATTCAGAAATGCCCTGTGTAAAAACCGAACCCGGCACTACAAGCCTGGTAAATGTTCTGAAACACAAGTTTGCAGAACTATCATTTATCTCATAGAGTGAGATCCTGTTTACCTGTAAAACATCTTTTGAGATAAAGCTTTCGGAAATTTTAATCAACCTTTTTCCGTTTAGACTCAGAGCAGATTCAGACAGGTATCCGTTTAATGATTTATCAACAAGATATAAGTTTAGTGCAGTATCATAAACAGCCAGCCGGTTATAAATCGGGTTCGGATAATTTAGCAGTACAATAAAAAATTTCTTTTTGCTTTTTGTTATCAGGCTGTCGGAAATAAGCTTGTTATAATCTGTATTAACAGGAATATTCAAATCAACAAGGTTGTTTAATTTCTGGTTGGCGCTTGTATCACCGCTTATAGCCCTTAAGACTATATTTTGTACAGAAGCTGTATTATATGAAAATGCTGTAGGTTTAGGTTTGTTAAGTATATTGCATCCGCAAAACAGAAGCACGAAAATTACTGAATATGTGGCATGTTTCTTCATTATTATTAACCCGCTGGAATATATTCATCTAAAAGTTAATAATTATTTTTGAATTTTCTTAATATTATGACATATTAAATACAATCATATTGAAGCTAACCGCATATGATACTGCTTCCAGAGAGATTTCTGAGGGAGTTTTGTTATCCCTTTTGTTTGCGGTATCACGGATTGAACAAACGCAAATGATGATTTTATTATGCGCTTTTTTAAGCTATTTACAGGATTGCCTAAGGGCAGGCCCGAATGGCCCACATTATTCTTATCAATAACTACATCAATGCCGCTTATATAATACCTTCCGGTATGAATTAGTTTCTCTCTTAAGGCTACCTCATTTTGAAGCTCTCTTCGGCTATAATGAACATGCCGCCTTGTGGAATCAGAAAAAGCAATTGTAACTGATTTTGTGCCTTTATGCACAAGGACTGGTGTGCCTAATTTAACTGTGTCAAATAAAAATTGAGCCATGTCTCTTGAAATTCTAACGCAGCCGTGAGAACTCTTCTTTTTACCCAGATATTTATAATATCGGCTTGATCTTAAAGCATGAAAACCAGTGCCAAAATGAAATCCCATCCAGTTAAGCATTAAAGTGCTGTCAAACTGGCGTGAATACCATTTAGACATTTTTGACTGTATAACATACAGTCCTTCTTTTGTATTAATACCCTCTTTCAGCTTGTCCGTACCGCTTGATATTCCAAATGGTTTTACACTGCCGTCTCTTGAATGGAGGTAGCCCATTTGTGTGTTAAGATTAACTTCAAGGTAGAATGGCTGAAAAGTATAGAGTGTATCTTCTAAGTTAGAAGAAATCATAACCGATGATGAGTCGGTATTTACATTATGCCCGTTGTTTTTATCAAACGCATGAATGTTCTGAAAGTTAATTAGCAGAATTAAGGAAAAACCCCAAATTATTCTCATTGCAGTGACTGGCTCTGAATCATTAAGTAAAATACGGCAGAAATTTTATTATATATGCCAAAAAAAAATAAATTTAATAGTCTAATATAATATTAATTTTGATTCTTCCTTAATCCGTCTGGCTTTCTTCAGAAGGGGAAGTTTGTGTTGTGCCTGAAAAATATTTAATAATAATTTCGGCTTTTTTCTTTCCAACTAATTTTTCGAGCTGTTCTATGCCAGCTTCTTTTACTGCCGAAACACTGCCGAGTTCTTTAAGCAGAATATCTGCCGTAGAAGGGCCGATGCCCTCAATAGCCGTTAATTCCGTCTGGATTGTTCTTTTGCTCCGCCTGTTTCTGTGAAACGTAATTGCAAAGCGGTGCGCTTCATCCCTAACCTGTTGAAGAAGTTTTAACCCGGAAGAAGTTTTGGGAATTGAAGCCGGATCGGATTTGCCCGGGAAAAATACCTCCTCTAACCTTTTGGCAAGGCCTATAACATTATATTTTTTAAAACCCAGATTATCAAGTATTTCTACCGCACTGGATAACTGCCCCTTGCCGCCGTCAACCATAATCAAATCAGGAAGGATGCCGTTTTCTTCTTTCAGCTTTGAATACCGCCTTTTAATAACTTCCCTCATGCTTGAAAAATCATCCGGCCCTATAACATCTTTTATAATAAATTTCCTGTACAGGCTCTTTTTAGGCTTGCCGTCTTCAAAAACGACCATGCTTGCCACTGTGTCTGTTCCCTGAAGGTTGGATATATCAAAGCATTCGATTTTTCGCGGCAGTGAAGTTAAATACAAATCTCTTTGAAGTGCAGAAACGCCGTAAGATACACGGCCTTCTTTTTTCATCTTTTGGATTTGAATCTCTTTTAGCTGGAATATAGCATTCTCTTTGCACATCTTAACAAGAGAGCTTAAGCTTCCCCGTTTGGGAATTACAATTTCAACTTTTGATTTCCGTTCCGGCTGTTCATTGCGGGCCTTTTCTGTGAGCCATTCTTCAAGCGCCCCGGCATCCGATGGCAATATTTCAAGTGCTATTTCATTTGGAATATCCACAAATTCACTATAATAAAATCTTACGGCAGCTGAATAAATATCAGCGGGATCATCCCATTCGCCAATACTAAGTTTTAGTTGTTTCTTAGCAATAAGCTTTCCGCTGCGTATGTTAAAAACCGAGCATGCTGAATCCTTACCTTCATAAGCAATTGAAATTATATCCCTGTCCTCAAAGTCATCGCTAACAACTTTCTGCCTCTCAGATATTGCCTGCAGCTGGTTTATTTTGTCGCGGATTTCTGCGGCTTTTTCAAACTCTAATAATTCAACCGCCTTATTCATTTTGTCTTTAAGTTCTTTTATAAGGTCATCGGTCTTACCGCGCAGAACTTTTATTACACTACTAACCCGTTCATTATAATCGGCAGAAGATATCAGCCCCTCGCAGGGGCCTTCACATCTTTTTATATGATATTCGAGGCATAGCCTGAATTTTTTCTTTTGTATTGCTTCGTCATCAATATTGAACTTACAGCTTCTTATCATAAAAATATGATTAAGCATGCGTAAAGATGATTTCATATTTTTTACATCAGTGTAGGGGCCGAAATATTTTGAACCATCCCTGATAACATTGCGGGTAGAGAAAATCCTCGGGTATGGTTCTTTAGTAACTCTTATGAAAGGGTAAGATTTATCGTCTTTTAAGTTTACATTATAACGCGGCCTAAATTCCTTGATTAAGTTATTTTCAAGTACAAGCGCTTCAACTTCGTTATCTGTTACAATAAGTTCAAGGTCTTCTATCTTGTTGACAAGAGCAATGGTTTTGGGCGAAGTAACTCCGCTATGAAAGTAACTTCTTACCCGGTTTTTTAAATTTACCGCTTTACCTACATATATTACTTTTCCCTTATCATTTTTATACTGATAAACGCCCGGGCTATCCGGTAAATTCTGCAATTTCGATTCTAATGTCTGGTTCATACCTGTAACTGTGTAAATTCTTACTTTAAAATAAGAGAAAATATTTCATTATCCCAGATTAGTCATAACGAAAAACGCTCTAATCACGGTCAGTTGATTATTTTTAACCTTTGTTTTAATTTCTAACGTTAAATAAATCAGATTTGGCAGCAAAAAGGTTTATTAAGCCGGAGGTGTTAGTCGGTTCACTGTTCCAAACCTGGTTTGAATATTCTAAAAGAACTAATTAATGTTGCAGAAATCATCAATACCAATTAATCTTCATCACTTAAAATGAAAATAGAAGAACTTGGGTACAATGAAAATCTTGAAGAATTCAGGATTAAGAATAATCTTGAAGGATATGAGATAGGAAGAGTTATAACTGAACATAAGGAACGCTATATTGTAAAAACGGTAAAGGGTGAATTTGAAGCAGAGATAACAGGGAATATGCGTTTCAGCGCAAAAAACCGCGAGGATTTTCCTGCTGTAGGCGATTGGGTTGCTCTTACAATATATGAACCTGATTTTGCTGTTATTTACAAAATATTTCCGAGATCATCAGTTATTCAACGCCAGGCAGTAGGCCATTCAGGCGAGTTCCAGATTATTGCAGTAAATATTGATTATGCATTTATAGTCCAGGCTGTTGATAGGGACTTTAATATTAACCGGCTTGAAAGATACCTGACTATTTGCAATTCATGCAAAGTCAGTCCGGTTATAGTAATCAGTAAAACTGATTTAATTGATGAACTAAGAATTAAAGAAATTCTGGACAAGATAAAATTGCGGATTAAAAATATTCCCGTTATTGCAATTAGCAACGAAACCGGAAATGGATATGAAACAATAAAACAATTTATTGAAAGAGGAAAAACTTATTGTATGCTTGGTTCAT
>JARLHB010000227.1 GCA_031292465.1 Ignavibacteriaceae bacterium | reverse complement strand
GGTAACTTGCCGGTTGGTATTGTTTATCAGAAAAATAATTCAATTTATATTTTTACAAAGAATGATTCTGTGGAATCCAACAGAGAGGTAATTCAGGGCTCAGATTCTTTAAAATATTCTTCTCCTTCCGCCATGTATGATTATGTTTACTATTCTAATGAATGGAATTATCCTGCAATCAGGATTACTGCAATTCAAACAGACAACTTACAAAATCAGCGAATTATTGAGAAGGATATAAGTCTGAGCAGTAATATTGATACTACCTTTATCGTAGATGAAGGAGATGTAAATAACCCTCATTTTATAACAAATAATAGCTTTTATTTATCCTATGATAAATCTGAAAATCAGAGAACCTCTGTATATTCCTTTAATGGTTATCCGGATAAGTTTATACTGAATGATACGCTTAATGGTGACTTTAGCAATTTCCAGAATGAAAATACCGTAAGGCCTATTATTGATAAGGCAAGCAGTTATAATTTTGTTGATATATATCCATATATATATAATTATCAAAGCAATGATAGTAATTTCATCGGAGCGTCTTCCGGAGTAAATTCACTTAAGGATACATTAATTTTTACCAGGGTGAAAAGTCCAAAATCGGCAATTGAATATGTTGCCTATCAGCAATTGCTTAATAAAGAAGAGAATTATTTAGTGTGGGAAGATAGTTTAAATGGGAATATAAAATTATTTACTCATAAAATGTTAGTTCCTGTTTATGGTGATGTAAAAACAACAAATACTCCATCCGTTTTCCAGCTTTACCAGAATTACCCAAATCCTTTTAACCCATCAACAACAATATCTTATGAAATTCCAAAGTCGGGTTTGGTGCAATTGAAAATATATGACGTGCTGGGAAGAGAAATAACAGCCCTTGTAAATGAAATGCAGCCGGCAGGAAGACACTTTGTCGTATTTAACAGTAAACAGGTAAATAAAGAACTTTCCAGCGGAATTTATTTGTACAGACTGAGGTTTGGAAATAATATGGTAAGTAATAAAATGATTTTAGTCAAATAATATTAACTTTATTCTTAGCTGTGAACTAAATATTTCTAAAATATGGGGTAAGAGATGAAAAAAAATCTGTTAGCAATTATAATGTTTCTGGCAGTAATATATACATGTAAAGCTGCGGATTCAACGATTACTGAATTACACGGTATGGAAGACCAGAATGGAAAGACACATCTTTTTTATAGAATAAATTCAAGCTGGGGAAACGACTTCGAAGGTGGGAATAACAATAACATTTTCCATTATAATTTATCTGCAAATATTGATACTCTCTTCCTTTCATCAGGGGGATATTGGAGTCCATATTTTACATCCGGTACTGGTGTCGGCGATTTTGCATTTAGACGCAATGATCCCGCAAAATATATTTATGTCACGAGTGCCTGTGGTATTGATTGTGACTTTTTCCTAAAAACTTCAGATGACGTAATATTAAAAAGTAATTATTTTATCCTCTCCGGTATAGACAGATTTGCAATATCGAACATAAATGACAGCCTGATATTTGTTTCAACTTCCGGCAGAATTATTAAAAGTACTGATGGAGGCGGGAATTGGTATATAACAGACACCACGGATTATTTAAAATTTATTTCTCTTTCTCCATTTGATGATAATAAATTAATTGCTGTTAACTTAAACTGTCAATTAGAGGAATCTTCCGATGGCGGAAAATCCTTTACCATTTCAGATTCATCATCTCTAACGAGCGACTATTCATCGACTAATATTTATTATGATAAAGATTCAATTCATATCTACAGGTCATCATATTCCTATCTTAGTGAAAGTCCCTGCAACTACCTTGCTGTTTCCAATAATACTGGAAAACCTGGCAACTGGTTGAAGAAATACTCAAGTATTAATTCTCTTTTTATTTCATTGGATTATTCAAATTCAGGGGTGGTTTATTTAGCGGACGGTAATAATATATTCAAATCATCAGATTATGGCGATTCATTTGAATTGTTTAAAACTCTGGATTCGGTAATAATCGGAATATATAAAAAGTCAGGCTATGATAAATTATATGCTGCAACAAAGAATGACATATATGAAATTACTTCTTCATCAGTTAAATCTATTAAACACATTGTAACCTCAGTCAATGATAAAGGGAAGGAAATACCTTCTAATTTTGTACTTAATCAGAATTTTCCAAATCCATTCAATCCCTCAACAACAATATCTTATGAAATTCCAAAGTTGGGTTTGGTGCAATTGAAAATATATGACGTGCTGGGAAGAGAAATAACAGCCCTTGTAAATGAAATGCAGCCGGCAGGAAAACACTCTGTAATGTTTAATAGTAAACAAACGAATAAAGAACTTTCCAGCGGAATTTATTTATACAGGTTGAAGTTTGGGAATAATATATTAAGCAGTAAAATGATTCTGCTTAAATAAGTAACAGCATCTATATTGTCTCTTTTTACAATTAATGTTATTCGTAATATTTGTAGTATTATTTTAGGCTTGTAGCATTAACCATTAAAAAAATCAAACATATTAAGTATTTTAAATAATTACAAAAAAGACTGAAAATAGCAGTTGATAAAGCCCATCATATACAAGCTTTCCTTGACTACAGATACCCATTTCTCTATATTTACCTGATATTTTTAGCCTAATCAAAGAAAAAAACAGACTTGAATCAATATAATAAAACTATCCTTCCTAACGGAATAAAAGTAATTTCAGAGACGATACCTTACATAAAATCCTTTTCACTCGGATTCTGGTTTAACGTGGGCTCCAGGGATGAAATACCCGAAAATAACGGCATAACTCATTTTATTGAGCATATGTTGTTTAAGGGGACAAAAAAGCGCTCTGCAAAAAAGATTGCTGTGGATATTGAGTCTTTCGGCGGATACCTGAATGCTTTTACTTCAAAAGAAAATACCTGCTATTACGGCCGGGGACTTGAAAAACATATTGAAAAAACTTTTGATGTGCTTTCCGATATGATTCAGCAGCCGGCATTTAAACCGGTGGAAATGAAAAAAGAATCAAGCGTGGTGATTGATGAACTGTACGATATTGAAGATAATCCCGAAGAGCTGATATTTGATAAATTTGAAGAGCTTATTTTTGCCGGGAACAGTTTGTGCATGCCTATAATAGGGATAGAAAATAACTTAAAGAAATTTTCACAAAAGGATTTGTTCAGGTTTGTAAAAGAGAAATACGGCTTTGACCGTCTGGTTATTGCAGCCTCAGGCGCAGTTGATCATGAAAAATTATTAAAATTTACAGATAAATATATTAAAACGGACTTAGGCATCTCTGATATTAAGAGGGATGACTGCAAATTGAGTAATTCCGTTGCAAAGCTTGAGGTAATTGATAAAGAAATTCAGCAGGTTCACGTGATAATCGGCAAGGACACTTACGGTTATAAAGATGACAAAAGGACTATTGTAAATGTACTTTCACAAATATTAGGTGAGGGGAGCAGTTCACGGCTGTTCCAGTCTGTAAGGGAAAAAAACGGAATCGCCTATCAGATTAACTCATTTTTAAATTCGTTTTACGATATTTCAACGTTTGGCGTGTATTTTTCTACAAATGAAAAAATGATGGATAAAGCAATCTCCATTGTATTGAAAGAGTTTAAGAAGATACAGGAAACTAAGATTTCCGAAAGGGAATTAAATAAGGCAAAAGAGTCTATAAAAGGAAGCCTGTTGTTAAGCCTTGAAGGCACATCAAACAGGATGATGCGGATGGCGCAATCGGAATTATATTTTAACAGAATAAAATCCATAGATGAAGCTATAAAAGATATAGATGCGGTAACCAGGGAAAACATCCTTGAAGCTGCAAATGAACTTCTCGATGAGAAGTCCTTCATCAAATTAATAATAAAATCAAAAAATACATTATTAAAATCAGCGGCATAGCTGAAAAAAAAAGAGGTACAATATGTTAGTTGGTGTTCCAAAAGAAATAAAAGCCAGTGAAGACAGAGTAGCATTACTGCCGGTTGGCGTATCTACACTTATTCAAAACGGTCACAAAGTTGTTGTTGAAACAAATGCAGGTGCCGGAAGCGGATTCTCAGATGAAGAATATAAAGCCAATGGCGCTGAAATTGCAAAATCGGCAAAAGAGGTTTATTCTGCTGCGGACATGATAATGAAAGTGAAAGAGCCGGTCGAACCGGAATATAAATTAATTAAAGAAGGGCAGGTCTTATTCACATATTTCCATTTTGCGGCTAACAAGGAATTAACCGATGCAATGATAAAAGCAAAATGTATATGTATAGCGTATGAAACAGTCCAGAAGACAGACCGCTCGCTTCCGCTTCTTATACCAATGAGCGAAGTAGCAGGAAGAATGGCACCGCAGGAAGGCGCTAAATATCTTGAAAGAGAAATGGGCGGGCGCGGAATTCTATTGGGCGGCGTACCTGGAACAGGCCCTGCAGAGGTTTTGGTACTTGGCGGCGGTATAGTAGGTACAAACGCTGCAAAAATTGCAGCAGGTTTCGGCGCTAAGGTTACTATATTTGATAACAACTTGTACAGGCTTCGCTATCTTGATGATGTAATGCCTGCTAATGTAACCACTATGATGTCAAATGAATACTATATAACAGCAGCTCTTCCTAAAGCTGATCTTGTAATAGGCGCAGTATTAATTCCCGGGACAAAAACACCAAAATTGGTAAGAAGGGAAATGCTTCCTTCTATGAAAGAAGGTTCAGTAATTATAGACGTATCTGTTGACCAGGGCGGATGTATAGAGACCTGTAAGCCGACAACGCATGAACATCCGACTTTTGTAATTGACGGAGTAGTGCATTACTGCGTGGCAAATATGCCCGGCGCTGTACCTCATACATCAACATTAGCATTAACAAATGCAACCCTGCCATATGCTGTTGAAATAGCCAACAAAGGTTATGAAAAAGCCGTAAAGACAAACAACGAGATTAAACTCGGATTGAATATGATTGACGGTAAAATCACATATAAAGGCGTAGCAGATGCGTTTGATTTTGAATATCATACGGTTGATTCCATAATAAAATAAATATTAATTTGGTAGTTTAACCGGTCACATAAAAGTTCTTTAAAAATCTTGATCTTACGGGTGCTTATTTTTACTTTAATGTAAAAGGGTAGTGCCGTAAGATCAGGATTACTATGCCTGTCTCAAAATGGCTGGAATTGGAAATAGAATCAAACTCATTTGCAGGAAGATTAAATGCCTAAATTAGTTATAGATGGTATAGAGATTGAGTTTCAACAGGGGCAGACGATTATTCAGGCTGCTAAAGACCACGGGATAGATATCCCGCACTTTTGCTGGCACCCAAGTTTGTCTGTTTCGGGTAATTGCCGCGTTTGTTTAGTTGAAATTGAAAAAATGCCTAAGCTGGCAATAGCATGTTCAACGCTTGCCTCAGAAGGTATGGTAGTTCATACAGCATCAGAAAAGGCGCTTGCAGCAAGAAACGCCGTTATGGAATTCCTTCTTATAAATCATCCTCTTGACTGCCCGATTTGCGATGAAGCAGGTGAATGCAAACTTCAGGATTATGCATATTCCCACAGCGTTGGTGAGAGCCGTTTTGTTGAGGAAAAAAATCATAAAGAAAAACGCGTTCCGCTTGGGCCTTATGTTATGTTTGACGGCGACCGTTGTATTTCATGCTCCCGCTGTATAAGGTTTTGCGATGAGATTGCAAAAGCTCCGGAGCTTACTTTTATCAAAAGAGGAGACAGAGTTACTATTGTTACTTTTCCCGGCGAAGAACTGAATAATCCATATTCATTAAATGTTACGGATATTTGTCCGGTTGGTGCATTAACCAATAGGGACTTTAGGTTTAAGTCCAGAGTCTGGGACATGTCTGCAAATAAAACAATTTGCCAGGGATGTTCCCGCGGATGTAACATAGAACTGTGGGTAAGGAATAACCAGATTCTCAGGATTACTCCCCGCCAGAATGATGAAGTTAATAATTACTGGATGTGCGACCATGGAAGGCTGAATACATTCAAGTTTGTAAATGCGGAAGACAGAGTGGACGGCGCTTATATAAGGAAAGAAGGCGTTCTTGATAAAGCAGAGTGGGATGAAGCATTAAATAAAGCTGCAAAAGAACTGAAAAAATTTTCCGCTAAGGAAATTGCTTTTATTGGTTCCCCATTTGCCACGCTTGAAGATAACTATCTGCTTGCAAAGTTTGCTTCGGCGTTGGGTTCAAAGAATATAGATTTTGTAAGACATACAGACCCGGCTTTTGAAGACAACATTCTCAGGAAAGAAGATTTAACTCCTAATAGTCTTGGTGCTGAAGCAGTGGGCGTTAAACCTGCGCAGGGAGGTTTGAACTTTGAAGGGATTATAGACGGCATTAAGGAAGGCAAAATAAAGGCACTTTATCTTATTGAAGATGATATAGTGGCTGTATATCCTGAAATTGAAGAAGTCCTTTCTAAGTTGGATTTACTAATTATTCATACTTCTAATATTAATAAAACAACTGCACTTGCTGATATAGTTTTTCCTGCTGCTACATATGCCGAAAAAAACGGAACAGTTGTTAACTTCCAGGGAAGAGTGCAAAGATTAAAACCTGCTGTTTCAACAATTGAAACAGACCGTTCATTGGACGGGCTGGCTTTAAGCAGGCTTGATAAATTCGGCACTGATTTCGACAGGTGGGCGCAGGGCCATAAGTATGATGCAAAATCATCATGGAAGATTATTTCTTCCCTTGCAGTTTTAATGGGATTTAAATTGAAATATAATATGGCAGAAGATGTGTTTAGCGATATATCTAAAACTATTGGCGCGTTTAGCGGTTTGGATTACGATGTAATCGGCGAGCTTGGCGCTCAATCTAAATTGAAACCTATAGATACTGTAACAGCAAAATAAAAGCATATATGGAGCTTTAATTAAATGAGCATATTGGAAATTATAGTTTTTTGCCTTATAAAGATAGTTTTTGTACTAGGCCTGATGCTGCTTACTGTAACTTATCTTGTTTACTTTGAGAGAAAGGTAAGTGCATGGGCGCAAAACAGGGTGGGGCCAAACCGTGTTGGCTGGTATGGGCTTCTTCAGTCGTTTGCCGATGTTCTGAAACTTTTGCTTAAAGAAGATATAGTTCCGGAAGCTGCTAATAAGCCTCTTCATACATTAGCCCCGATACTGGCATTATTTGTAGCTTTTACAACGTATGCAGTTATTCCTTTCGGCCCTGATCTAAATATTTTCGGTTATACTATTCCTCTTGTTGTGGCTGATGTTAATATAGGGATATTATATGTCCTGGCTTTAACTTCATTAGGCGTTTATGCAATTACTTTTGCAGGCTGGTCATCAGGGAGCAAGTATTCTTTGCTTGGCGGAGTAAGGTCTTCAGCGCAGATGATTTCTTATGAAATATCAATGGGTTTTTCCGTAGGCGGCGTGTTGCTGCTGGCAGGCTCTTTAAGGCCGGCGGATATTGTAATGGCGCAGTCTGGCTGGATGTGGAATGCAATAGTACAGCCGATAGGGTTTATTACTTTTCTTGTCTCTGCATTTGCTGAAACAAACCGCCTGCCTTTTGATTTACCTGAAGCCGAACCTGAACTTGTAGGCGGGTATCATACAGAATACAGCAGTATGAAGTTTGCTGGCTTTTTTATGGCGGAATATGCAAACATGATTATTGCAAGCACTATGATTGTAACCCTCTACCTTGGCGGATGGCATTTCCCTTACTTAGAAAACTTCGGACTTTCAAACGGAATGTTCGTTCTTATTTCGTTTCTTACTTTTTGTGTTAAGGTAGCCGCACTTTTATTCTTTTTCATCTGGGTAAGATGGAGCCTGCCGCGGTTCAGGTACGACCAGTTAATGAGCTTAGGCTGGAAAGTGATGTTTCCGCTGTCGCTTGTTAATATTATTTGGGTTGCGGTTTTAATTATGGTGTTTAAAATTTAAAGATTAAAAAATTCAAAGATTGAAAGATCAAAAAATCAAAGATTGCCCCGAAGGGGCGGCTTTGTCAAAAGATTCAATATTGGATTAGTAAAGCAGGAGTATTTCTGGAGTTAAGATGGCAGTGAAGAAAAGACAAAAAGATTTAACGTTCTTAGAGAAGATATACATACCTGAAATTGTAAAAGGCTTAGTGCTTACAATGAAGAATATGCTTAGGCCTAAGTATACAATGGAATATCCCGAAGAGAAATTTATTCCGCCTGCATCATACAGGGGCCGCCCGGTTCTTGTGCTGGACGGGAACGGCGAAGAACGCTGCGTTGCATGCGGGCTTTGTTCGCGCGTATGTCCCGCGCTTGCAATTGAAGTGCAGGC